>JAYTNA010000837.1:0-4171 GCA_043748865.1 Saprospiraceae bacterium | reverse complement strand
CAAACATATATTCCGATTTGGTGTATCCGATTTTGCGAATTACTTCACGCGCAATATGTTGAACATCTAAATAAGTTTTTGTTTTCACTTCGCCGGCTAAAATTACTAAACCTGTTGTGACAAGTGTTTCGCAAGCAACTTTTGAAGTGGGGTCAAACGCCATAAAGTTATCAATTAGGGCATCTGAAATTTGATCTGCAACTTTATCCGGATGTCCTTCCGAAACAGATTCCGATGTGAATAAATAAGGCATTAAATTATGTTTTAAGAATTAAGAAAACTATATGAGCTATGTCAACCATGCACCTATATGGTTTAAGAATTATAAATCTTTCCAAAACTCCGCAAAAGTATGAATAGTTATGTGAAGTTTGATTTTTTTCAGAAAAACTTAACAAAATTTTATTTGGGAAGTGAACGATAGACAATGGACGATGGACAATTGACTAACATCGCCCATTGTCTATCGTCTATCGTCCGGTTTTCGCTTGCCGAATTTCGTTCCCGCAAAAACGGTCGTCTTTCTCAATTCTTTTTGTTCTTCGGCAGATAATTTTATAAAATCGGCGCATTGTTGAGAGCAAGTGTTTGTAAATTTTTCGGCACAAGCGGGACATTGAATGAATAATAAATGACAAGCATCATTCGCACAATTTTTATGCATATCGCAAGGCGCATCGCATTGATGACAATGTGCGACAATATCATCGGAAATGCGTTCACCCAACCGTTCATCGAAAACGAAATTGACACCTTTAAATTTATTCTGTAAGTTTTTTTCTTTTACTTGTTTGGCGTATTGAATAATGCCGCCGTCGAGTTGAAATAAATTTTTAAAACCTTTGTGTTTGAAATAAGCCGTCGCCTTTTCGCAACGAATCCCCCCTGTGCAGTACATCACGATATTTTCATTTTCTTTGCCGACCAACATTTTTTCCACCAATTTAATTTCTTCTCTGAAAGTTTCGGCATCCGGACGAATAGCTCCTTCAAAATAACCGACTTCCGATTCATAATGGTTGCGCATATCAATCAAAACTGTGTCCGATTTGTTTGTCAATGCGTTAAAAGCGACGGCATCTAAATGAATGCCGCAATCGGAAGCATTAAATGTCGCGTCATTCAAACCGTCAGCCACAATTTTTTCTTTTATTTTGATGGTAAGTTTAAAAAAAGATTTGCCGGTATCTTCAACGGCGGTGTTTAATCGCACATTGTTCAAAAACGGAATGGCGTAAAGTGTTGTACGGAAAAGTTCGACAGAGGTGGTCGGTACAGAAATTTGTGCATTGATGCCCTCGTGCGCCAAATAAATTCTACCTTTTACGGCAATGGCATCGAGCATTAAATAAAGTTCGTCGCGGAATTTTTCCGGCTGCACTATCGCGTGGTATTTATAAAACGAAATGGTAGTGTGTGGCTCCGAACTTGTATACATTTTTTCTAAAAGTACTTCTCGGTTCACGCGATTCATCAACTGTGATTTTTTCATTTTTAATTCGTTGTCTCGTTAATTGATTAACCAATTAACAAAAATTGACGCAAAAATAACGACAAGATTTTAATTGGAAAAAAGAAATGTCAGTCATGCATCAGATTTAAAAATAAAAAAAGATTCATACCGAGGTTTTAAAATTTGAGTGGTTATAAACAGTTAATTTTTTTTGAAATTTTTTTTTGAAATTTTTGTGTCAATAAAATTTAATAAAAAAATAATTGAGAATTTTTTATTGGACTGCAACGTTTCTAATTTTTTTATCGTCAAGTAATGTAGAGGAACAAAAAAATTAAAAAAATCTTTTTTATAACTTTCATAAATTATTATTCAATGAAGTTTTTCTTAAAATTCACCTGCTTATTAGCGGTTTTAATTTTCGTTACATCATGTTCTAAAAATGATTCAAGTACATCAGTAACACCAACTTTAGCTACAGATCAATTTATTGTAACTGCAGTTACGGTCGGCAGTAACGGTTCAAATGGACATGATTCTGTTTGCGTTATGTTTGATAAAAATGAGTTTCCGCGCGGTGCGCATAAAGATTCAGTTGCTGCTTCTACATTGCTACCGGCTATCACAACTTATTTGACGACAAATTATACCGGTTATACATTCACGAAAGCGTATAAAATTAGTGACAATACCGGTATAGCAAAAGGTTTTGTCATTATCATCAGTTACAACGGTAATCCGGTAGCAATTGCATTTGATGCAGCCGGCGTTTTTAAAAGTGTTTTAGAACAACGCGAACGCGGTGATGTTCATGGTGAAGATGGTCACGATGGTCCCGGCGGTCACGATGGCGGACGCTTTGGCGATAGAGGTCATGATGCACAAGATTCAATATCTTTAACAGCTCTATCTACTACGATTAAGAATTACATCAAAACAAACTACGCTACCGATACTTTAGTGAAAGCATTTAACGACGACGGAAATACTATCGTTATCACTAAAAGCAATGGTTTGTTCGCTACAACTTTTACATCTGCGGGTGTATTCGTAAAACGCGTTCAATTGAATAACCATATTAAAGGTGTTGAAGTTTCAATAGTACAAACAGCATTACCTGCGAAAACGCTGGCATACTTGACAGTCACTTATCCGAACTATGTTTTCAAATTAGCTGAAAGTGTTACGGTGAGTGGTGTATTGCAAGGTTATGAAGTATTGATTAACGCAAACAATACGCGCTACGCTTTAGAATTTGATGCAACAGGAACTTTCGTGAGTGTAAAAACGTGTAGATAGTTTTAATGGTTAATGGTTAATGTTAATTTTATTCCATTAATCGGTATAATTATAAAAAGGAAGTTTTGGGCGGTCGTAACAAATCGTCCAAAACTTTTTTTTTGGTGACAACGTTATGTGAATACGATAACATTCTGTTCGTCATTACTTATTAAAAATCAAAATAAATAAATTTTATGGAAAGAAGAGAATTTTTGGAAACTCTTGGTTTGGGTGCTGCGTTTGTTTTAACGACAAACTGCTTTCAAGCATGCACAAAAGCATCCGGCGGCGGAGCCGTAGATTTTACGCTCGATTTAACACAAGCCGCCAATGTCAATTTGCTCACAAAAGGCGGATATATCAAAACAAATGGTGTTGTGGTGGCACAAGATACTAACGGAAAATACGTTGCAGCTACCCAAATTTGCTCTCACCAGCAGCAATCGGGTATTTATTTCAATAGCAGTAATCAATTTCAATGTTCTGTCCATGGAGCATTGTATAATGAATCCGGAGCGGGTTTAAATGCGAACGGCTCCGGCGGTTTAACGATTTATACAACGGCATTAACCGGTAATTCTTTGAGAGTATATGGCGGGTAAAAAAATGAATAATGAATAATGGCAACTATTTAGTATTTCATAAACTTTTTGAAATTTTCGGATGAGTTTCTATAAAACTAAAGAAGTGCTAAACAGGTATGAATACTGAACTAAAAACATTTTTCAGTCGTTTTTCGTTTTTAAGATTGTATAAAAATAAAAGATAGAAAGAAATTATTTATCTTTGGAATAAAATAAAGACGCGCCCGAATTTTTTAATCGGATCGCGTCTTTTCTTTATTCATTGACAACTTTTATTTATCTTAAATTAATACGATGAAACAATCTTTTCCTAATGCGCTGTTTTTAATTTGTATTGCTATGGTCACTTGTTTTACAAGTTGTTACAACGATAACGAAGCAACTTTGTATCCGACGACGAAAACCAACGTTTGCGACACAACGGCTGCTACTTTTACGGCAGTCATTTCGCCCATCATCTCAAAAAATTGCGCAACGATAAATTGTCATTCAAGTACAGCATCATCGGGCGGTTCAAATTATGGCTCTTACGCAACGATTCAGAAATACATCAAAGCTAAAAGCACAACTTTTTTTGCAAATATTAATCAAACTTCGGGCTCCGATCCTATGCCTCAAGGAGCATCTAAACTTGATGCTTGCGATATAAATAAATTATTGGCTTGGTATAATAAAGGAATGCCAAATAATTAATGAATAATGAACAACGAATAATGAACAATGTTTTTTTTTAAAATTGTTCATCATTCATTGTTCATGCGAATAATGGGTTAAAAAACAGAAGTAGATCAATCAAGCAAGGACGTAACTTTGTGGATATCAAACTACAAAACCAAGTCCTCATGTTAGAGAT
>JAYTNA010000836.1:0-1933 GCA_043748865.1 Saprospiraceae bacterium | reverse complement strand
ATGTTTTCGGCAAAGATTTCGATGCTATGTATCCGAGTGAATTTAAAGAAGAATCGCCGGTAGTACCGCGTGGTACGCCTTGGAATTTTACGGCGTTACCTTTCGCTTCTAAACCGGCGAATGTATACGGCGATGCGACTTCACTCATCAATATTCCGCACGACGACATGATGTCGAGTGACCCCTCTAACGGCAGTAATAATTGGGTGGTGAGCGGTTCAAAAACAAAAAATGGTCACCCAATTTTGTGCGGCGACCCGCATTTGTCGCTACGTTTACCTTCGGTTTGGTATGAGCAACAAATTACGGCACAAGAATTAAATGTGTATGGTGTCACCTTGCCCGGTATTCCGATGATAATCATCGGTTTCAATAATAATGTCGCTTGGACAGTGACAAATGTCGGACACGATGTTGCCGATTGGTACACCATTAAATGGGTTGACAGCACAAAAACAAATTACGTCTTAGACGGTAAACCCATTAAAGCGGATTTACGCGTTGAAACTTACAATGTAAAAGGGCGCGGCCTTGTTTTAGATACCGTGCGTTCTACTGTTTGGGGCGGTATCGTTTATCCGAGCGACATAACGGGCAGAAAAGATTTAGCTTTTCATTGGATAGCGAATGAATTGCCGGAAATTGATTTACATTATCTACGCCAATTGAATGGTGCAAAAAATTATGAGGATTATAAAAAAGCATTGAGTTTTATGAACGAACCTGCGCAAAATATTGCATTCGCTTGTAAAGATGGCGATATTGCGCTCATGGTGAATGGTGCGCATCCGATAAAAGCAAAAGGTCAAGGACGTTTTGTTCAAGACGGCTCGCTTTCATCTAATGCTTGGAAAGGATTTATTCCGCGCGATCAAATACCGCAATATAAAAATCCGGCGCGTGGTTTTGTTTCTTCCGCGAACCAAAAATCAACAGATGGTTCTTATCCTTATTATTATAATTCGGAAGGTTTTGAACCATATCGTGGCAGAATTATCAATACAGCTTTATCAAAAATGTCCGACATTACTGTTGACGATATGAAAGCCCTTCAAACAAATAATTTCAGTTTAATAGCGCAAGAACTTTTGCCGTTGCTTTTGAAAAATACAGATACTACTGCGTTAAGTGCATCGGAAAAAGCAATTTACAATAGTCTTGTCGGTTGGAATTATTATTTTGATGGCGACAAAGTAGCACCGATTTATTTTGATGCTTGGCAAGAAGCTTTTCAAAATGAAACTTGGGATGAAGTTTATGCAAATAAAAATGCAGATTTATTATTGAAACCTTATTCTTTGCGCACAATAGATTTATTGCGTGACGAACCGAATAGTAAATTTTTTGATGTGATTGCCACTAAAAATAAAGTAGAAACGGGAAAAGATATTGTCAACGCTTCATTTCATACTATGGCAGCAGGGATTGTGAAAAAACAAGCTGAAATAGTTTTAAAATATCCGACAAATCCCACACTCACTTGGTCGCACGTAAAAGACACGGAAATCCCGCACATTTCAAATATTCCGGGTTGGGGACGCGAACACATTGATGTCGGCGGACAAGGAAAATCCATCAACGCCATCAAAAAGAATCATGGACCTTCTTGGCGTATGATTGTTGAAATGGATTCAGTACCACATGCTTATGTCGTTTATCCTGGTGGACAATCCGGTAATCCCGGCAGCAAAGGTTACGATGATTTTGTGGATACTTGGCGCAAAGGCGAATACTATGAAGCCGTGTTTTTGAAAAATGCGACTGATACCAATGCTAAATTAATTTCATCACAAACATTTTCTAAAAGTAAATAGCTGTGAGCTTTGAGCCTTGAGTTATGAGCTTCTAATTTTTAGCTGCTCATAGCTCAAGGCTCAAAGCTCATTGCTTTTCTAATTATTTATTATGGATACCATTTCAGATCAAGCTCAAG
>JAYTNA010000835.1:0-2816 GCA_043748865.1 Saprospiraceae bacterium | reverse complement strand
TGTGAAAGCACAAACTGCACCACTGCTTGAACCGCCGATAGCTCTATCATTTCCGGATTTTGAAAGTTTAATTTCTTTGCCGCCGGTCGTTTTCATTTTCTCAACTTCCGGAAAAATTTCTTCCAATAAAAACCTGGAATAATTATTACCCAGACCATCGTATTCAAAACTTCTGTTAAAACGCTCTAAGGCGGTTCCGGCATTTTCAGGTTGAACGCGACCCGGTGTTATGAAAATACCGATAGTAACAGGCAGTTCGTTTTTAAAAATCAAATTATCAAATACAATAGGCGCATTCCATTGAATACCGTCTTGATTCACATAAACACAAGCCGGCTTATCTCCTTGATACTGTTTCGGAATATAAATTGAAACTTCTCTCGTGGTTCCGGGGAATATTTTTGAATTATTAAAAGTAAATTTTAAAATTTCTCCTTTCGGTACACCCTGTTGTTCAACTGATGCCGGATCAATGGCGTATTGTTCCGTTGATTTTTGTGAAAAAACGTTGGAACAAATAATAAAAAATAAAAGTAAAAATGGGTTTTTCATTTCGGTTGATTTTTAAATTAAGCTATCAGGTGTCAGCTATCAGCTTTCAGAGACAGTATTGGCTGTCATTTTATTATCTGAAAACTGAAAGCATTCAGTTTGTTGGCTGACAGCTGATAGCTGACAGCTGATAGCTGACCGTTCGGCAGAGTTATCGAAGCTGTTTAAACTTTTGACTCAAACGTACCTTGCCGCTCGTTAATTTACTTTCTTTTATCTGGACACAAAAGAAAGTAACAAAGAAAAAGTCAAGTCCGCAAAACTCCCTCCGTCCCAACAGCGTTGCGGACGGCTCGGCTTCTTGCACTTCCCATATAAGTTCAAAAAACAAAGTTAAAAATAAATTTCGATTAAACAAAAATTTCAAATTTCAATGGAAAACAAAAGCGATACCGAATCGGTTTGAGGTTCGGTATCGCTTTTGTTTTTTCCGGTCGTGAGTGCGGACTGTTGTTTGTGTAAGTCGAAAGACTTGTATCGGAATATTAAAAAAATATTTTTCAAATAATTGTAGAAAATCTTGTAAATTTGTGAGCTAACCGAGCCGTTATTTAAAAAACGGTAACTTTGTAAATAAAAATTAATTTCGTTCACTATTTATTATTTGATGCAGGCAACTTTAAAACAACCACTTTCTAATTTGCAACTCGAATTGCTTGAATTGTTTGCACGCCAAGTGCCGGATAGTGATTTGTTTGAAATAAAAAAAATGCTTGCCAATTATTTTGCCCAAAAAGCGATGGACGAAGCCGATAAAATTTGGGAAGAACGCGGCTATACGCATGAAACTATGAATCAATTACTTAAAACACATTCGAGAACAAGCTATAAAAAATAACATCTAAATTTGTTTCAAAATTATACGTTATGACAATCGAAATTCCGGATTCCGTTTTTACCGCATCACCTAAATACACAGCAAACGACTTGCGATTGGATGTGGCGGTCGCACTTTACGAGAGGAAAAAATTTTCATTGGCACGTGCTGCCTCATTCGCAGGGTTAACTCGATTAAAATTTCAATCCGTTTTAGCTGAACGCGGTATTTATTTGCATTATTCTATTCAAGATTTACATACCGATTTGCAAAATATCTAAACTCATCGGAAATGATAATTGTAAGCGATACTTCCCCTATAATTAATTTGGCTCAAATAAATTTGCTTTCTCTTTTACCTCAACTTTACGGTCAGATAATAATTCCGCAAGCAGTTTACGATGAAATTGTTGTTAAAGGCGCGCATGAATCGGGTGCCGATGAAATAAAAACAGCTGAATGGATTACCGTAAAAAGTTGTAAAGATTTACAACTATTAAACCGGTTGCTTATTATTTTAGATGAAGGAGAAGCAGAAGCTATTGTTTTAGCAATTGAACTCGGTGCAGACAGAATTTTGATGGATGAACAACTCGGAAGACAAAAAGCAATTGAGTATAAACTTCGTCCGATAGGTGTTTTAGGTATTTTAATTTCAGCCAAACAAAACGGAATGATTGATTTTGTAAAACCCCATCTTGATAAACTTATTCACGATGCTCATTTCTTCATACATCCTAAACTTTACAATGAAGTTTTGAAATTGGTAAATGAATGAAATTAAAATAAAAAAGGGATACCGAATCGGGTTGAGATACGGTATCGTTTTTGTTTTTTCCGGTAATGAGACCGGTTGATAGTTTGTGCAAGTTGAGAGACTTGCACGAGCAGCTAAAAATTCAAGACTTTTTCAAAAAAAATTCCGACGTAAAAAATTTTTCAAAATTATTTTTCAATTTCATTTTCGTTTCAAAAAAATTTTTTTGAAAACGTTTTCAAAAAAATTTCGGCACGAAAAAATTTTCATTTTTATTTTTAAAAAAAACTCGGCGCGTAAAAAATAAAAATTTCGATCTGCACACTTACTGCGATGAACTTGTGAGAGATGCAAACAAATCGGTTTCGTCATGAGACGAAACAAATAGCCCGCAAAAAGTTTATAAACTTTTGCGAGCGTTCGGGAGTTTTTGAGTTTATATAGTGTGCGAGCGGGCAATTTCAGTTAATAAACTGAAACCAGCGTTTATATTTTTTTAAAAGAACAGACTATTGGCGAGCGGAGGGTTTTCTTTATTTATCCTTCCGTGCAAAAATGAAATATATGATGCCAACTATTATGGCTACCGTCGTCGCATAGCTAATGATTTTTTCAGCAATAGCTAATATAACTAATAATAAAGGTAGACAACAAACCCCTCCCAATACTAAAAGTGGAGTTTTAAGTTTT
>JAYTNA010000834.1:0-1792 GCA_043748865.1 Saprospiraceae bacterium | reverse complement strand
CCGTATCCGGTTTCGGCTGGATTGAAACACAACCTTTAAATAAGGAAGAAGAATTTAAGATTTTCTTCTAAACCCGTATCCGGTTTCGGGTTTAGAAGGCGTACCTATTCAACTATTTCTTATTGAATAGATTAAAGAAAAAGACACTCAATAAAAATCACTTAACATGGTTTGTACAAAACAGATCAAACAACTTTTTTCATCCAACACAAAGATATATTTTTTTTCTCATTACAAAAATTTTTCGACTTTTTTTTTCAAAATATTCCAAATTATTTTATTTCCCTTGCAGACGTACATTTTTTAAAAAGTATATTTCGATGGTAAAAAAAATTAAAAATAAAAGCTGTTAGGCTTTAAATATTGGTAGCGGCGGATTTTAATCCGCCGTCAATGTTAAAAATATTTTAAGTCGCGTAGCGACGATATGTTATCCGCTCAAAACTCGGAATATATCGTCGCTACGCGACTTAAACCGGTTTGTTTTTTACGGCGGATTGAAATCCGTCGCTACCAATATTAAATGCCTAACGGCATTTCCCGCTAAAATCCGTTCAGTTTTAAAAAGTGTACGCTTACAAGATTTATTTCGCCCAAGCATTTATCATTTTAAAACCGGTAAAATAATTTTTGAGGCATTTTGTGCGTCATGGAAAATTTTTATGTCACTTTTTATAAAATCTTTTTCGTCGCAGTGATAAATATCTATGAATTGTTGCGGATTGCGATCCACTAAAGGAAACCAACTGCTTTGTATTTGCACCATCAAACGATGTCCTTTTTTAAAAGTATGTGCTATGGATGGCAATTCAAATTTTACGGTTTCTACATTTCCGGGAACAAATGCCGAGGGATTTTCAAAACTGTTGCGGTAACGTCCGCGAAAAATTTCTGCACGCACTAACATTTGATAACCTCCCATCGTTGCGGAAATAACAGGATCTTTTTCCGCATAGATATCAATATCGTTGTAACTCAAATTATCCGGAAAAACATCAATCACTTTCACAACAAAATCTGCATCAGTTGTTGAAATACTCGCTTTAATGTCGGCGATGACATTTCCGGTGACGATTACATTATCGGTCAAAGTATCCGTTTGAAAAACCAAAACGTCCGGTCTTTCTCCTGCAAAACGTTGATCGCCGGTCATATAAGTTCTTATCCGGTTGGAATGGATATTTTGTTCGTAAGGAACAGGTTTTGCCGGATCGCTGATATATTCCGTGAAACTGTTTGCATTCGCAGGCTTTTCGGCACTCAATTTTCCGTCAGCTTGAAAAAACATTTCTTGATCTGTTTTGTTCGCCGGAGGCCATTGCGAAAATGATTGCCAGGTGTTTGATCCGGTAACGAAAATATTGGCTTCCTCAATTTTTGATATATCGCCTTTGCCTTTTAAAAAATAATTAAAGAAAGGCGTTTCAAAATTTTGTTGATAATACTCACTGGTATTGGAACCGAATTGAATGTTGCCAAGATGCGTTCCGTCATTACTTGCCCATTGACCATGATACCAAGGACCTTCAACAATTTTATTAAAAGTTTTACCCGGATTATTTTGTTCAGCCGCTTTATAAGCATTCCACGCACCCCAACAATCTTCGGCATCAAATAAACCGCCGACCCAAAGCATGGCGGGTTGCAAATTTTTTGTAGCATTGCGCGCATCCCGCGCTTTCCAAAAATTGTCGTAATTCGGATGCGCCATAAAGTCATTCCAAAACGCAATTGTATCACCGGTTAATTTTGTCAAGTTTTTTAAACTGCCGGCTTCAAGATAAAATTTATA
>JAYTNA010000833.1:0-12914 GCA_043748865.1 Saprospiraceae bacterium | reverse complement strand
TTTTTAAACTTATAATCATTTATTCCAATACCAATTATATGACATTCTCTATTATAGATATCGATACCATTATCAGTTGTTCTTATACTCATTGTTTTTGGTCAAATCTAATGCTGAGCTTCAATTTTTCGAATAAAAATAATTTCACAACAAAACTAAATTATTTTTTCGGATTAGATAAATCTCCAATAGCATTTTTAAAAAATATCCTAAGCGTTCATAATTTAAAATAATTGTTACCTCTTTTTCCATGTTCAAGAATAAACAATTACTTTAGTGCCGTTTTTAAAATAAGAATCTAACCGAAAAAATGACTAACTCCAACCTTTAGGTTGGTGTACAATGCAGTATGAAAAACTTTTTCGCAACAGAAAAAACAGAAAAATTAATTCCCGTCATTAAAAAATTTATTGCGGATGAATTATTACCAATCGAAACGACCGAAAACTTGACGCGCCCGTTTTCTAAAATAGAAAAAACTTTACAAAAAAAACGCGCTTTGGTGAAAAAAGCCGGACTTTGGGGTTTGCAACACTATCTCACGCTTTGCGAATTCGGACAAGTGAGCGAAGTTTTGGCGATGACTCCTTACGGGCATTTTGTTTTCAATTGTCAAGCACCCGACATCGGCAACATGGAATTATTGGAACGCCATGCAAATCCGGAACTCAAAAATAAATTTCTTGAACCACTCGCTGCCGGAAAAATTCGCTCGTGTTTCGGTATGACGGAGCCGCAAAATGCCGGCTCTAATCCAACTTTAATGGATACGACGGCGGTACTTGATGGTGATGAATATGTAATCAACGGATACAAATGGTTTACGACGGCGGCAGATGGTGCAGCATTTTGTATCGTAATGGCAATTACCAATCCGGACAATGTACCACACAAACGTGCGAGCCAAATTGTTGTGCCGGCAGATACTAAGGGTTTTAAAGTGGTAAAAAACATTTCTATCATGGGTGAAGCCGGCGATTCTTGGAACAGCCACGCCGAAGTGAGTTTTGAAAATTGTCGCGTACCGAAAAATAATTTAATAGGGCAGGAGGGTTTCGGTTTTTTGTTGGCTCAAGAACGTCTCGGACCCGGACGGATTCACCATTGTATGCGTTGGATTGGTATTGCCGAGCGCAGCCTCGATATTATGTGCAAACGCGCCGTGAGTAGAAATATGGGTGACGGACAAAAACTGAGCGACAAACAATTTATTCAAGGTTGGATCGCTGAAAGTCGCGCCGAAATTGATGCCGCTCGCTTAATGGTTTTGAATACGGCGCGGATGATTGATGAATACGGTGCATCGGAAGTGCGCAATAATATTTCAGAAATAAAGTTTTTTACTGCACCGATTATGCTCGCGGTCGTAGACAGAGCGATTCAAACAGGTGGTGCTGCGGGTGTTACTGACGATTTTCTTTTGAGTTTTTGGTATCGCCATGAACGCGCTGCACGTATTTATGATGGTGCAGATGAGGTGCATAAAATCGCGTTGGCAAAATCTATTTTAAAAAAATACGAGATTAATGGTTAATGGTTAATGGTTAATGGTTAATGGTTAATGGTTAATTGTTAGTGGTTAATTGATTTTCTGAATCAGAATTTTAAAAATGTTTCAGATTCTCTAATTCAAGATTACAACGTCATCATAAATTTTCTTAATTTTGAAAATTCCGGTAATTCCGGTAATTCTGATTCAGAAACCAATTACCAATTAACCAATAAACTAATAAACTAATAAACTAACAAACCAATTAACCAATACACGAGTTTTTTATGAACAAACTATTTTTATTTATCGGCATTCTCTTTTCAACATTTTTAACGGCGCAAACCGACACCGTCAGATTTGAAACAATTTCAAAAACAAGCGTAAAAATCGTTGCTTGCGATATTAACGATGTGCCTTTAAGTTTTAATTTCGATACGGTGGTGAGTGTATTATGTCTTTCAAAAAAACAAGCAAACTTGATTGAAAGTCAGGGCATCAAACTTTTTTATACCGGGAAAACGAGTAAATATACTTTATCCGGCAGAGACGCATTGCAAGGTATCAGTGCCGAAGGGCGCGATATTATTTTGAAAAAAATAAAAATCGGTAAAACAATTTTCAACGATATACGGGCTACCGTTTTGCAACGCGATTCAAGTGCCGGATTGTTCGGAAAAAATTTATTTAAATTTTTTTTGATAGACAACGTTAAACAACGCATCGTCTTTTTACCGAAAACCGCGCTCGATGAGGCGATTGATAATAGTGTAGTCAGCGACGACTCGAAAGACTCGACACTCACAACTGCGCAATATTTTTCGCTCGGTGTACCGCCGATGATTAGACCTTGGGATGAAGGCGATTTCAAAGTCGCGCTCACTGTTTTAGAAAAATTAGCGGAAAAAAGTCCGGAAAAATTACCGAAACCGGGCTCTAAACGCTCCGGTATGTTGTATAAAAAACTCGTCAACCAAAAAGAATTGATAACGGCTTTGCGCGGCTATTTCAGCGGATCGGAAATTAAGACCGATAAATTGAGTGAACTGCTTTTGAACACAAGTCGTTTGCAAGATTTGTATTTTGAAAAGCAAAAGTATAATGATTTAATTCCGATACTTTCGCTTCAATGGGATGTGCGCGAAGAATTTATTGACTTGATGAAAGCGAAACAAAAAGATGAAAGTACCGGTTTAATTTCTGAAGATACTTTAAACATCATAAAATCCAATTTCAGAAATTTACTCAATATGCCTTTTTATTTGTCGTTAGATAGTATTCAGAAACGCTTTGACGATAAAGATCTCGAAAATTTTATTTTAAAATGTGCCTATACTACGCCTAAATTTGTAAAATTCGTCAACGAAAATGATTGTAAAGTATCTTTAAGAGAGCGATACATGTATTTAGCCGGTTTTGCTTATCATCAAGCAGTGCGCGATTCTTTATTAGATGTCGTAGATTTGCTCTCGCCTAAAAACGAATCAAAGGCTTCCTCACGCTTGCGTGTTGATGTGAAAAAGAAAATTGAGCAATATCCCTATTTTGTTAAGGCTTGTATCGCATTAGAAGGTAAATTTGCTTTAAATAAAGATGGTTCGTTAAGTTACAAACTCGTAACAGCGAAAGGTAAACCTGTTATAATTATGGAAGGCGCAACGATGTACGGTAAACTTAATGACGATGAAGGCAACGCAAAAAGTGTTACTTATCCGACTTATGGTTTGAGTCCGGAAAGTTTTTTGAAAAATATTAATCTTATTTTGGCGGAATTGTATAGATAGTTATTGGTTATCGTTTATTGGTTATCGTTTATTGGTTATTGATTATTGGTTATTGATTATTCACAAAAATTTTTATCATGCAAAAAATCATTTTTTCTTTAATGTTATCCGCTTTTACATTTTCATTTATTTTCGCCCAGCCCAAAACGGCGGATGAAAAAGTCGAAGCGAGTGCTTGCGATTGTCTTTCAAAACAAGAAGTTAAAAAATCTATTGCTTCCGAATTTATGCCGATGATTCAAAAATGTCTGCAACAAAGTTTGATTGAAAATGCGCTGGAATTACAAAAGCAAGGACTTGACTTAACCAATCAAACTCAATTAACTGCTTATGGCGAAAAATTAGGAGCAAAATTAGCAATATCTTGTTCGAAATTTAAAGAATTGACGCGCTCGTTCATGGAGCAATCATCAACGACTGTTAAAACCCAAACTTCAACGGGTACTTTTGTGCGCGTAGAAAAAGAAGGATTAGCTAAACTCGTTTTTAAAGAAATCGGCGGTAAAGAAGTATTTTTTATTTGGTTTAATAATTTCACTAATTCGGAAAAATTTATGACTAAATCTGTCACAAGTGCGGTTGGAAAATCTTTTACAATAACTTGGACTGAAATTGAAATGTATGTACCGAAAGCTGAAGGATATTACACGGTTAAACAAATTTTATCGGTGGAGTAAATAGCTTTCAGCCGTCAGCATTCAGTTTTCAGTTTGTATAAATCATTGAAATGACCAAATTAAAATCCGGAATTTTAAAAATTCAGATAATTCTGCTAATTCTGATCGTTTTTTTAGTCGCTTGCAACAACGATTTTAATCCGGTAAGCGGTTACAAAGATATTCCTGTCGTTTACGGTTTTTTATCGCCGACGGATACTGCGACTTACATTCGCGTTGAAAAAGCATCTGTGGATGCGTCGAAATCGCCGAACGATATTGCACAAATTCCGGATTCGCTTTACTATTCAGATGTTACTGTTACATTGGTGCATATATTGGACAACACGCGTTATGTTTTGCAAAAAGTGGACGGCACCAAAGAAGGTTATCCGCGACAAAGTGGCATCTTCGCCACATCGCCCAATTATTTGTATAAAATCTCGAACAAAATATTAAATTTTAAAGCCGATGAAACTTGGCGCATCGAATTGCAACACAAATCGGATACAAAACCTTTCGCACAATCTTCTACGAAGATCGTCGGAACTTACACTTTTTTTATTCCGAACAATGTTCAAACTTGGACATACACCTCCGGCGGCATTTTCAGAGTACAAACTGACGAAAAATCGGCGAGTACTTACGACTTGAAACTCGTTTTTAATTACGATGAAACCGACCCGACAAAACCCGGTTCAACTATTTCACAAAAAATAGTTTGGGATTACGTGTCCAACCAAACGCGCAATGTCGGTACCGATGGTATTCCGGATCCGGAAATAAAATTTTCGCGCAACCCGCAAGATTTTTATACTTTTTTGCAAACAAATATTGCCGAAAAACCCGGCATCGTGCGCAATTTTAAAAGTATTGATTTAATTTTGTACGCCGGCGGTTCCGAATTTATTAGTTACGAGACCAACGGTATTTTAAATATAGGTATTACAGGTTCGCAAAGTATTCCGGTGTTTACCAATATCATAAACGGTTTAGGTTTGTTTTCGTCGCGCACCGCTGTCACTTACAAAGGCATTATACTTAGCGATGCATCATTGGAATTATTAAAAAACGGAGATTTTACAAAGAAGTTGAATTTTAAATAGAGTTTAGTCTGTTGGTCAGCTAGTCTGTTAGTCTTAATCTTTTACTAACCAGCCAACCGACCAACCGACTAACTGACTAACCGACTAAAATGTACTCTCGCATATTAGACAAATTTTCAGGCGTATTTGAATTAGACTTGCCGAAGACTTTAGAATCTCTCGACGATTATGTAGAATTTATTGTACCCAAAATACAACCTTGGACCGAAGATTTGTCTTCAGCCGATACTTATATGGGCAGACGTTGGTTAGAAATACGCGACACAGATACTTATCACGAAAAAGTTTTGCATATTTTTAATGCAGGAGGAGAATATCTGATTTCGATTGACGGTGATATAACAAAAGGCACATGGAAAATCTTAAACGGTTCAAATGCCATGATTCTCGATTATGGCGGAAAAAGTCAATTGTTTGATTTAGAATTTTTGAACGAAGATTTTTTTATACTGGGGAAAAATGGTGATCAATCGCGCAAAGGTAAAGCTCAATACAGTGTGTATGCAGATGAAGAAATGGTTGAAAATAAAAATTTAGATTGGCGCAATGTAATGGAAGAATTATACAATATCTATCGCAGCAGTTCCAAGTTTTCGTTAATGCTTTTGGTTTTGTTCGTTATATTGTTGATTGCCATTGGTTATTATTTCTCGACAGTGTAAAATAATCGGACATTCGGTTGGAACAAAAACCAAGATTCATTCAATAAATTTTTGGAGCTTAATTTCCATTCACCACAAACTTGCGACGCACAACGCCATCAGCAGATTCAATCAATAAAATATACAAACCCATTGATAAATTATTAACCGATACATTTTCATTGGTTAAACCTGCATCGAAACGACGTGATGCGGATTGTAAAATTTGACCATTGGTATTTATTATTTTAATCGCAGCCTGGAACGTTTTTTGTGTCGTTAAACTGATATTTATAAATTTATCGCCGTAAGAAACCGGGTTGGGTGAAACTGTAAAGTCGGTAACGGCATCAATATTATGTACCTCGCTTAGAGTACCCGTAGTAAAAAATGCTTTTGCAAACGTCGAACAAGTTTTATAAGTATTGAAACCGCGCACGCGCCAATAATAGATAGTTCCCGGTTTTAAATACCCGGCAGGTACTAATTTTGGATTCAAATTAAAAATTGTACCTGTACTTACAAAGCGCACCGGATCAACATCAAAACTTGAATTAGGACTGATTTCGAGTGCATAAGAACTTGCACCCGTGGTAGCAGTCCACGATAAGTTAATATTATTATAGTAAGTAGAAATACCGGCGTTTGCCGGAGAAACTGTAGCTGTCGTTCCTATTTCGGTTAAATTCGGTGTGATATTACCGGCGCGCAAATAAGTGCGGCCCGCATCGTTGGTGTAATTACTTCTTATAGCCGTTTTTTGCTGCGCCGAAAATTGCGATAAACAACTAATAAAATAACCCATTATATTATTTTCTTGCGGCGCGACGGAAATACAAGTCGGATCTTTGGCAATACTGCTGTAAGTACAACCCGTTGCACCGTAACCGAAATTATAATCTTCAGGCGTATCGCACATATAATCGCCGGCGTTCGTACAATTACCGTCGCTGCCTCTGCTGTGCTTTTCTGTCGGCGTTACACCATCGCTTGCAGTCACCTTGGCGCAAGGCGCAGCTTGTGCAGGTACAAAAGGCGCTGATTCCCATCCGTTAAAAGTATGGATGAGTGAAAAAAGATGCCCGATTTCATGTCCGAGTGTCGCCGCTTTTGTACCACCCCCAATTTGCGTTTTTATTATGACTATCCAATCGTTGGCATAAGTCGCATCGGTAGTGTATTGTCGGTTCGAATAATACGCTAAAGTACCCACAGCACCGGCAGCGTTATTGATGAAGACATTGATGCCATCCGATTTTTTATTGGCTTTCATCGTGCTATACGGCGCACCGTTATACAATGCATCATCTTTGATGTAATTAAATCCTTTGAGATAAAATTGCATATCCATCGCATTTGCGACATACAATTTATTCATATCGCAAAGCATATCTAATACATTACCTTCACTGACGGCACTCGTCCCGTCTGTTTTAGATACGATGTGAAACCACACCGGAATATAAACGAGTGCGCGAAATCCGGCTACCTCGCCTTTGGCGCGTTGTTCCAATATTTTTTTTACATTGTCTTTCAAATCCACCTGAGATGTACCGCAGGTATTATAGTTTTGTGCGAAAACAAAATAAGGAAGGAGAAAAAAAAGAAAAATGTGTGTAAATTTTTTCATGGAAGAATATTAATCTTTAAATATCACCCTTCAGCTATAAAAAAAACTAAAGACAAATAGCTGATAGCTGAAAGCTAACGCAAATCAAATAGATTATCAACGCCGATAAATTTTGCTGATGTAAAGCCTTCTGCATAATTCGCGCCAATGTGTCGTCCGTAAACGGCATCTTTACTGCGCAACGCATTTAAAAAACTTTCGCCTGAAATGGGGGTTTCAGGTTCGTTACTCTCAGGATTAAAAAATTGACTTTTATACGTCAAAATTAATTCAATCTTACGTGCCATGTAGACCGAAATATCAATCAAAAAATCCGGTTTGAGTGAGCGGTCTTGAATATAGTGATACACAAATTTTGGTCGCCATGCCGCTTGTTTTACTTTTTCATGCCCTATACCATCGAAAGTTTCAATTTTTATCAACCCGCTCAAAAAACAAGCATCGGCAGTAAGTTTTGCAGCGCGACCGTGATCAGGATGTCTATCATCAATCGCATTTGCTAAAACAATTTCCGGTTGTAAACGCCTAATGACGCGAATAATTTCTTTTAAATTAAAATCATTGTGCGTAAAAAAACCATCTTCTAAATCCAATTGAACGCGCACTTTAGCACCCATTAATTTTGCCGCATCGTCGGCTTCGCGTGTGCGAATTTTGGCAGAACCACGTGTACCGAGTTCACCTTTTGTTAAATCAAGGAGACCGACAGTGTTTCCTAAATCAATCTGGCGCAAAAGCGTACCGCTGCACGAGAGTTCAACATCGTCGGGATGAACGCCTATGGCGAGAATATCTAACTTCATTTTGGATTTTGGATTTTGGATTTTAGATTTTGGGTTTACGTTTGAAAAAATCCAAAATCTAAAATCCAAAATCTAAAATCAATTAAGGTCTGCATATTCCGTAAACTTGCCGTCGCTCCACAAGCCTTCCAAATCGTAGAATACGCGTGTGTCGCGATAAAAAACATGAACGACGGTTTCAAAATAATCCATCACTACCCAAGTTGATGATGTACCGCCTTCGATATGTGCTGCACCGGTTGAGAGTGTATCTTTGACGTGGCGATAAATGCTGTCCGTGATAGCCCGCACTTGCACGTTCGATTCGCCTTCACAAATAATGAAGAAACGCGCCGGTGCATCGTAGATTTTGCGCAAATCAATTTTAAGAATTTTTTTTGCTTTGAGGTTTTGCATACCTTCTACAATATCGTCATTGAGTTGGTCAACTGTAACGATTGTTTGTTTCTGATAAACTGCTTGTTGCGTATTCAAATGAAAAATTTAATTAATTATAAATTGCTTCTTGTCAGTTGTCAGTTGTCAGTTATTGGATTTTTAACTGTCAACTGTCAACTGTCAACTGTCAACTAAATGATTATCTTTGTGGAAATTTTTTCATCACAAATAAAGCAACAAAATTAAGCATTTTAAAGTTTATTTATTTGGTTTTGTTTTTTTAATTTTTCGGTGCCTTCGATAATTAGTGTATTTCAGCGAAATACTCCAGCATAAATGCCGAAATTTCAACGAAAAAAAATTCGGCACGTAAAATTTTCAAAAAAAATTTTTTCATTTTTCATTTTTCATTTAAATAAGTGGGCGAATTATCAAGTTTAAATAAATTTTTTGTAAAGTACAAAACGCTTTTGTGGAGCGGCATCGTGTTTGTATCGCTTTCTAACTATTTTCGTATTTTACAACCTCAAATGTTGCGTCGCGCATTGGATTTGGTTGTTGATAATATCAGTTTTTATAAAACGACGAATGGTTTTGCTTTGCAGTCGGATTTGCACAATATTTTGGCAAAAAGTTTACTGTTTTTCGGTATCACCGTTTTGATTTTAGCTTTGTTGATGGGTTTGTTTATGTATTTAATGCGTCAAACGATTATCAGAATGAGTCGTTTGATTGAATACGATATGCGCAAAGAAGTTTTCGATCATTATCAACAACTCGATATTGCTTTTTACAAACGCAACAGCACCGGCGATATGATGAGTCGCATCGTTGAAGATGTGAACAAAGTGCGCAATTATTTGGGACCGACAATTTTATACGGAGCCAACTTAGTTTCGCTTTTTATTCTCACTATTTATTCGATGGTGCAAGTGAGTCCTTCGCTGACTTTTTATTGTTTGATACCGTTACCGTTTTTAGTAGCAGGTATTTATTACGTGTCGCGACAAATTAATTTGCGTTCAACACTCATTCAATCGCAACTGTCGGATTTAACTTCATCGGCACAAGAAGCGTATTCGGGTGTGCGCGTCGTAAAAAGTTATGTGCGTGAAGCACCGATTGTAAAACATTTTGCCGGCGAAAGCGATGTTTATAAAAATAAAACGATGAATTTGGCGAAGATTGACAACGCATTTTTCCCAATTATGCTTTTTTGTATTTCTCTGAGTGTGATTATTACAGTATATGTCGGCGGATTACAAGTTGTCAATGGCAGCATCACACCCGGAAATATCGCAGAGTTTGTGATTTATGTCAATATGCTGACGTGGCCCGTGACGAGTATCGGGTGGATTGCCTCGCTCTCGCAACAAGCCGCTGCTTCTATGAAACGTATCAATGCGTTTATGCACACGGTGCCGAGTATTTCAGACAACGGACAAAGGACAATAGACACCGGACAAGAAAACAATTACAGTAAATCCAAAATCCAAAATCCAAAATCCAAAATCGAAGGAGTCATTGAATTTAAAAATGTTTCGTTCATTTATCCGGACACCGGTATTCAAGCCTTAAAAAATCTCAATTTTTCTATTCAACGCGGAGAAAAATTAGCCATTATCGGCAGAACCGGGAGCGGCAAAACAACGATTGCCGATTTGTTGGTGCGTTTGTACGATGTCACCGACGGCACAATTTTAATTGACGGAAAAGATATTAAATCGTATCCGCTTTCGGTTTTACGGCGAAGTATCGGCTTTGTGCCTCAAGATGTTTTTTTGTTCAGCAATACGATTGCAGGTAATATCTCTTTCGGTAAAGCTGACGCAAGTCGTCAAGAAATAGAACAGTTTTCAAAATTTTCGGCAGTTCACGAAGATATTTTGAGTCTGCCGGAACAATTTGATACAATGGTGGGTGAACGCGGTGTAACACTTTCCGGCGGACAAAAACAGCGCGTTTCTATTGCACGTGCGCTGATAAAAAAACCGGAAATCGTCATTATGGATGATTCGCTTTCTGCTGTTGACACGACGACCGAACAAACTATTTTGGGCTATCTCACCGACGCGCTTGCAGATAAAACGAGTATTATCATCACGCACCGCATTTACGGTCTCTTAACTTTCGATAAAATTATTGTGCTTGACAACGGCGAAATAGTTGAACAAGGTACGCATGAAGCGTTAATGGTGAAACAAGGTTATTATTACGAAATGTATATGCGGAGTTTGGTAACGGTTAGTTAGTTATTAGTTAGTGGTTTAATTATAAATCCACAATCGAAAATCCAAAATCGAAATAATGTTAGAACATTGGTTGAAACCGGTATCACCGGAAAAAATACAGGCCTATCAATCCGAAAATTCTAAAAATATCGGGAAGAAAATTCATTTTTGGCAAAACGATGAAACGACCAACTTTGAGAAAATATCTTTAGCCATTATCGGTATCGGCGAAGGCGTGGACAACATCCGTCGCACTTTTTATGCTTTGAGTGATACTTTCGGCGGATTAACGTTTGCGGATTTGGGCAATGTGCGCAAAGAAGATATTTCTTTTATTGCGCCGCTTATTAATGAATTGATACAAAGCGGTATTGTACCAATACTTATCGGCACCGGTACGAACGGTACTTTAGCGCAGTTCAATGCGTATAAAATGAAAAAAAATGCCATCAGCGTTGCTGTCGTAGATGAAAAAATAAATTTGCCGAAATCTGAGAATGCCGATAAAACACAATGGGAAAATTTATTAACCGATGCTAAACTTTTTAATGCGGGCATTATTGGCTTGCAAATGCACTACAACGAGCAAGCGGTGACAGAATTTATGGAGCAGAAAAACTTTGAAATCGTGCGGTTGGGCAAAGCAAAAAACAATCCTGAAGAAACAGAACCCGCTATTCGCGATGCGGATATGGTAAGTATTCATTTGTCAGCACTGAAATACAGCGATGCACCGGCGCAAAAAAGAATTTCTCCGAGCGGATTTACAATTGAAGAAGCGTGTCAACTCGCAAGATATGCCGGTATGAGCGATAAACTCACAAGTTTTGGTGTATATGGTTTTCAATCGAATGCGGAAGATACCGGTTTAACATCGGAATCGGTTGCTTTGATGCTTTGGTATTTCGTCGAAGGTTTTTATAACCGAAAAGGCGATTTTCCGATTTCCGCCGCTTTCAATCAACTTACGCAATATCTCGTAGATGTAAAAACGATGCAGCATCGTGTTTCGTTTTGGCGCAGCAATAAAAGCGGACGTTGGTGGATGGAAATTCCGATAAAATCGAAAAAGAAATTAGAACGTCATCGGCTCATATCGTGCAGCTATAACGATTATTTATTGGCGTGTAATGATGATTTATCCGAAAGGTTGATGAATGCGTATAGGCGATTTGTTTAATTTTTATTATTTTTTTAAAAAAACGGTAAATAATCTAATAAAAGCACTCAAACACCAAATTCGGCACTCTTGTTGAATTAATCCTTTTAAGGTATTTCAATGTTATTTTTTAAATAATCTTTTTTTACCTAATTATAAAAATAATGATTATTTTTGTATTTTATTTATTTCGCGTTCCGAAGGCAATCTGGTATCAAATTTTCACAAGATTTTTATTTTTCATTTATTAAAAACACTACCCCGCCTTTTATATACGATTGTTTAAAAACAATTTCTTAGTAAACATACTTATTTCCATTTATCACAATTATCGCTTACCCATGATAGAGAAACACAACCCAATTGTAAATATTATTATTGCTGATGATCACCAACTTTTCGTAGATAGTTTGAAATTATTGTTGGGCGCATCGGAATCACCGAAATTTGCAATTCAAGCCGTAGCTTATACCGGCGATGACTTATTAGGTGTATTGAGAGTACATAAACCGGATTTACTTTTATTGGACATTAATTTGCCCGCTAAAAATGGTCTGGAGGTTTTACAAGAAGTGAAAAAATCTTTAAAAGGTACACGCATTTTGGTGCTGACGATGTACGACGATCCGAAAATAATTAAATCTGCTTTTGATAATAAAGTAGATGGTTATTTATTGAAAAATTGCGGTAAAGATGAATTGATGAAAGCCATCAATACTGTTCTTGAAGGTGATGTCTATGTCGGAAAAGGCGTGAGTGTTGCAAATCAACACATTGAGCCGACTTCTTTTGAAGATGTTTTTCAGAAAAAATTTCAACTCACAAAACGCGAAGTAGAAGTTTTGCGCCTCATCACACAAGCGCGCAATAACTTATCTATTGCGCAAGAGTTGTACATCAGTGAACAAACTGCTGCGGTACATCGCAAAAATATCATGCGCAAAATAGGTGTCAACTCTTGCGCAATAGATAAGTTATTGCGCGCTTGTGTGATGAGGCGCAAAACTTCTACTTCGCGTTTTGTGAGTTGAAATTTT
>JAYTNA010000832.1:0-10688 GCA_043748865.1 Saprospiraceae bacterium | reverse complement strand
TCTGCCCTGCCGCCACTACCGCGGTCCGGCCTTGTCAGTGATCCTCTTCGAGAACCTGCTCATCCTGACGATGGACGGCGCCGACGTGCAGTATCACGTCGCCCTCGACAAAGAGACCGGCAAGACCGTCTGGAAGACCGATCGCTCAGTCAAATGGAACGACGAAAACGTCCCGGGACAAATGGCGAAGGACGGCGATTTGCGCAAGGCCCACAGCACGCCGCTCATCGTGACCGCCGCCGGCAAGCCGTTGATGCTCAGCTCCGGCGCGAAGGCTTCGTACGGCTATGACCCGCGCACCGGCAGCGAACTCTGGAAGGTGCAGTACAACGACTGGTCGGTGGCGCCCCGGCCGTTGTTCAACAACGGTCTCGCCTACTTCATCACTGGCCTCACGAAAAAGGAACTCCGGCAACTCTTCCTGAGAAGCTTTAAAAAAATTGAGTTTTTTTAAAGCTTCAGTTTCTATATGTAATAACTTGTTGGAAGTATCCCCGATATAAAGTACTATACAGTCACTGCCAAAACGCGGTAGAAATTGTTCTATAATTTCTTTTTGTAAGACATTATGTTCGCCAAGCGAAAGTTCAAGTGGCTTGCCGTCCGGAAGTTTTAAGGGTATTTTCTCAAGATTGCGTTTTCTTGCAAGGATTTCTGAAAGCGATAGTTTGTTTTTGTTAAATTTTTTTAATGCTTCATCCCACATCTCAGTTTTGTAGGTGGCAATCAAGTTTTTAAAATCGGGCTGTAACGCATATCCTCTTGTCGGGTCGTTTGTTGCCGAACCTTTATTGACGCCACTGTTTTGGATAATATCGGCAAGTACTAAAAGTTTTAAATCTTTGCGGCGTATGTCATCATAGGATCCGGATGAGATGTTTTCTTCAAAGTTTTTATTTACAAAACTTATGATTGCTCTTGATTTTAAATTAGAATTTTCTTTTGCTTGACTCCAATCTTTTACAACTCCGGCAACAGCTAAAAAACAAATCGCCATTCTTTCCAAACTTCTTTCAGTTTTATCCATAGGAATACCGACAGAATATAAAATATCAAGAGCTTCGTTGATTATTTGTTTTATAGCTTCAGATTTTGAGCTTTTAGAGAGATAATTTTTCATAAATTAAAAAAGTGTCAGCACATTATTCGCTTGAAAATTATTTTCTAAAATTTCATCTATCGAATAAACTTTAGTTGAATTGTAACAGTCTTTCAATGCCAAAGCTAATTGGTATGCTAAAAGTGGCGGAACGGCATTTCCTATCTGATTAAATTGTTGTGTCTCAGTACCTGTAAATTCAAACCAATCAGGAAAACTTTGAAGCCTTGCGGCTTCTTTCGATAAAATTCTTCTGCGTTTTCCATCCGGAAGTTTCACCCTTTGCATATCACCTGTTGCACCGGCAAGATTTCTACAAGTTAAAGTACGTGCGGGTCGGTCCGGATATAAATCTCTCGGATTTATGCAAAAAGAAGCTTTTTCATAATTTGCTACATAAGTATCCTGAGCAGGCGTAAGAAATTTACTTTCCATCGGAACTGTCAGCATGGTGTCGCCGATTGCATCTTCAACAGTTACTTTTATTTTGTTTGGTTTCGGAAAAATAAATTGAGATCTATGTCCTATTACAAAAAGCCGTTCTCTGTTTTGCGGCACACCGAAATTGACGGCGTTCAAAAGTCGGTAGTCAATTAAATATCCTAATTGTTGCAATTCTTGCACGACTAAATCAAAATACCATTTATTAGCATATAAGAGCCCGCGAACATTTTCAAACATAAAAACTTTCGGCTTTAATCTCTTAATGGCATCTATAAAAACCGGAAATCCGTCTCTTGCATCGTCAATCCCTTTTTGATGTCCACCGACACTAAAAGGTTGACAAGGCGGACCGCCGATAATTATATCTGCGTTAGGATATTGAAAATTAAGCTCAAGTTTTACATCAAAGCATTTTCCGGACAAGTTTTTATTATAAGTGTTAGTTGCCGATTTTTCTAATTCAAAACCCGTCGTTTCAAATCCTGCTGCCTCAAAACCCAAAGCCAAACCACCACAACCGGCAAACAGATCCAAAACAACTGCACTTTCGGTTATTTTAGGTTTTAAAGTCTTGTTTAAGTAATCAACGTAATTCATAACAGCTATAAGATTTTCAAAAATTCAAAGGTAATATGGAAAATTTATTTTTGATCACAGAAACGTTACCAATTTTTCTCACACTTTCAAAAAAACCATTCCCTTCTCCCTCAAAAACTTTTCAGAAGCAACTTCATCCACGCTAAAACACAACAAAAAACCGCCGCCGCCGGCACCGCACAATTTTATTCTAAAATGAGTGGATAGTAAACCTTCCAACCAAATATCTCTGAACGCCATTGGAATAAATTCACGAAACATACGAAACTGAAACCAACTGATAAAATGAAGCGCATGGAAAAGTGCGTCACTTTTGCCGTCTAAAAAAAATCGGATAGCTGCATCCGAATCGGGAATGAGGGTTTCATTTATTTCTTTCGAGAAAAAATCATCCTTGCATTTTTCTAAAAAAATAACAAAGGTTTCTGTTTTGCGCGGCAGGTGCGTATCAATCAAAAAAATGGAAAGCGGTGATTTTCTTTCTTTTTCTAAAATTTCCATTTCGCCGCCGCGATGAATCTGAATCGGTTTTTTGATGTAACTCACCAACGGATCAAAACCGGAACTCGTGCCGTGAAAAAAACTTTCCATGATGCCGAGTTGTTTTTTTAGTAGTGTTATCTCTTGTGTTTTTTCGGTTACATAATTTTCGTACAAAGCGGCGATGAGTGCGCCGCTGCTGCCCGCGCCGTAACCTTCCGGTACGTTTGAGTCGAACCAAAAACGGGTTTCTCTCCGAGGAAAGAAACCCGTTGCCGATTCAAAAATTGATTATGAGGAACGTGAAATAAATAAAATACCAAACTATACTTATCCTTTTGCCATAATAATGCCTATCTTTTGCGTTAAATATTACCGATATTCGCCTTAAAAGATAGACATTCTAAAAGAAAAATAATTAAGTCTGTTACGGCACTTTATTTATTTCACGTTCCTAAGTTTTATTGTTTAGTGAAACGCATAACTTGTAACACCTCATTATTACCGGCATTTCTAGCGGTGATAAAATATAACCCGTTTTCGAGCGTCGAAATATCAACTGTAATTTTCGATTTGCCTTCTACTGCTTTTTGTTGGCTTGACAAATGAGAGCGACCTGCTACATCTGTCCATTCCAATACAAGTTCTATGTCTTTATTAAACGCCATATCCAAATTAACTGAGTTGCCCGAACTTGGATTCGGATAAACTGCCAGCGCATTCACTTTAGTGTCAAAAGGCACATTGATAATTTTTGAAAAGCGGAATGAACCGTCTTTATCTACCATTTGAAGGCGATAATAATTTTGTCCCGCCGCCGGTTTTTCATCTGTCGTTTGATAATTACCCGAACCGGTTGCCGATACCTTGGTAAATGTTGTAAAATTATTCCCGTCATCGGATTTCTGAACATTGTAATGACTGAAATTAATTTCATTCGCTGAATTCCATTTGAGTTGAACGTTGGCGTTATTTTTAGTCGCATCAAAAGACAATAAATCAAGCGGTAAAGTGGACTGCGGGAAAGATAACATGAACAGTCCGTTGCCGTGCGTACCTGCGACCATTTTATTATCTGTCGGACGCAAACGCATAGATACTACCGGAACAAGTCCCATTTCGGTGCCTGCAATTCTTTCCCAAACCGTGGTCGCACCACTCAAAGCAGTTGTACCGTAAAGTCCGGTAGATGTTCCGACCACATAAACAACCGTTTTCGCCGCGCCTAAAATAATGGCGGAACGTGCCGATGCTAATTCAACAGCTGAACCTGCCGGACCTTCTACATTCACCCAAACCGGTGCAGCAACGCTTGCGTCGGCGGTGTACCAGACACTTGGTGTGTTGTAATTTGAATAAGTCACAAGGGCTTCTTTGTCGTTGTAAGGATTAACGGCAACATCACTCACAAAACCGTTAGAGCCGGCAGGTGTAATATCTGTCGGCGTTGTTCCTACGCCGGTAAAAGCCGGATCCGACATTCGATAAACTTTGCCGTCGTTGGTACCAATATACATTTTCCTGTTGGCATCCGAAGCTGTATAAACCGGCGTGGCGATATTTGTATTTCGCGTTACTGCCAAAGCACTGACATTACCCGTTAAAGTTACTGCAACTCCTGTTATTTCTTCCCAACTAGTAGCCGCTGCACCGATTGTACTGTCTGCAATTGCTATAGCATTTCGTGTTCGATACAATTGCTTAGTGTTCGTCGGATAATACAAATATTTGGTATTATCGGCATCTAATAAAAAATAAGTTTTGAAAGCTTGTGCCGCTCCGGTGGGTTTTATATTAATACCGTTTCCGTCTTGTATTCTCGAAATGGCTCCTTCTTGTGTTGCTACAATAACATTGTAAGTATTAAAATCAATACCGCTAATAATACCGATACAAGTACCGTCGCCACCATGTATTTCTTTGGCAGTGGCATTAGTGGGTTGTAATGTAATGGCATTATCTTGCGCCGCACCTGCCAAGAAATCAGATCCGGTTGTTGGATTAATATCTGCGCGGTAATATTGATAAGTAATATAATTTGTGTTACGGTCTGTCCATGAATAACCACCCGTTGGTCCGGCTGCGATTGCAGTAGTTACGTCAACTTTTCTCATACCGCCATCATTACCTGCCCACATACTTGTATTACTGCCCGGCTCAAAGAGTAATAAATGATTATCAACGTGTAAATTAGTAGCACCTGCCGCGCCTTGATCACCGCCAATATAGTCATAGACTGATGTAGCTAAATTCAAACGATAAATTTCTGTACCGCCGAGATAAACGAAATTCTCATCATCGGGTTTTGTAGTAATGCACATATTATAACCGCTTTGAAAACTAATTACTTTCGGATTAGATGCACCGCCGGCACAATTACTAATTTTTTGCGAATGATCCGTCCAAGTTCCGGCACCTGCGGGATCAAACAATTGTAAGCCTGCATTACTCATAAGCCCACCGGTAGTACAAGTAATAGAAGTAGTCGTTTGATAAAATGCTAATATTTTTGCAGTGGCGGCTACATTCGACAAAGTAATTCGACCAACTCCACCTGCTTGTAATTGAGCAGGCGTTCTGATTTGTGTCCAAGTAATGCCATCCGGTGAACTATAAATCCCACCATTAGGATTTGCCCCGTGAATAGCGGTATAAAAAATATTTCCGGCGGCATTATAAATAATATCAGTTAATGCGCCGTTAACTCCGACACCTAAAACATTTGTCCACGTTGTGCCGCCATCGGTTGAGCGTTTTATGGTTTCACTCGCAGCAACAAGTACATTACCGTTAGGGTCTACAATGATCCGATTAATATAATCAAAATCATTATCAAAACTATATAAATTGGTTTGAGTACTCGCCAAAGCTGTCCATGTCAAGCCATTATCAGTTGATTTCCAAATACCGAAGCCGTAGTAACCGGCACCGGTAGCACTTGCACTGTTTCCGCTATTTTCGCCTGTACCGTAGTACCAAGTATTTTCTTGTCCGACACGCGGGTCTTGTGCAATTGCCATAAGATTATGAATTTGACCGGACGGTGTAACATTTGTCCAAGTCCCGCCGCCATCTGTTGAGCGAAAAATACCTGCTGATGCGCTGCCCGCTAAAATGATTTGCGTATTGCGTTTATCGAAAGCAACAGCACGCGTGCGACCGCCGTAGTTATTCGGACCGCGCGTAGTTGTCGTTATTGCCGGCAATACGCGCGTGTTTAATCCGTTACCATTAGTTTGCTCTGCCGGCAGTTGAAATTTATTTACTTTTTTTGCCGCTTCAACCGCTTGAAAATGGATACCTCTCGGTATTTTACCCGTTTTTGGGTCTTTCGTCATATCAAACTCAAATTTCCAACTGTCTTCGACAGATTTTTTTTCGTCGACTTCTTTTGCTTCGTCTTCTTCGGTATTTATATCGGCTTTAGTCACGTCAGCTTCGGCGTAATTGCGGTCGTTAATTTTAGCTGTTTTGTCTAATTTTTTTATAAAACTCGTTGTTTTCAATAATTCAAGCGCAGCACTTGATTCAGATACCGGTGATGAGGCAATCGTTGTTCGTACTTTTTCCGGGTTAGAATCAACTTTTAATAGTGAAGCAGGCGAAGTTTGCAATAAATAATAGGTCACTCCTATTAAAAATGCAAAACAAGCCAATAAAACGGGTTTCCCCTTTTTTTGTAAATAGTTCATTTAATAAATTAAAATTTTAAATTAGGTAGATGTAATTAGATGTAAGCCTTACAAGTTTTATAAATGCGTAAAGATACATTTCAATTTGTTATTTTTTAAAATTATTTTTATATTGGCTTTAACATATTTAAAAGTAAATTACAAAGTGTTTCATTCCTTATAGATTTTTAAAAAAAATAGGCACTAAACGTGCCAAAAAATATTCAACATTATTTACACTATCTATTTATTTTTTATCACACATTATCTGCATATTGAAACTATTCATTTATGCTTTGCAAACCCCAAATTTTGTAAAAGCCATTCAACCTAAAAAATTTACCGTTCAATTTTTTTATTGTTCGACTGTTCCTTCTAAAATGATCTTTGTTGCTTTAAAAGGAAATATTTTCAGAATGCTTTCCGGATGTTTTGTATCAGGGGCAGTTTTAAATAATTTTTCTTTGATGCAGCGACAGGTCGCGACTTGTCACTATATTAAAGAAAAATTTATTTTTTATCAAAATTTATTGCCCAAACCCTGCTATTTGAATTTAAAATTTATTTTTTTTTACCACTATCTATTTTTATTTTAAGAAAAGTGATATTCTTCTCTTTCAGAATATTTTCGGTAGTAACTTCATCCTTACTGAAGCACAATAAAAAACCGCCGCCGCCGGCACCGCACAATTTTATTCTAAAATGAGAAGATACCAAACCTTCTAACCAAATATCTCTGAACGTCATCGGAATAAATTCTGTGAAAAATCGAAATTGAAACAAACTGATGCTATGAAGTGTGCTGAAGAATAATTCACTTTTATTTTCTAAAAAAAAATGAATGGCTGCGTCTGTTTCCGGAATAAGTGTATTATTTATTTGTTCTAAAAAGTAATCATCTTTACATTTTTCTAAAAAAATATTGACAAAGGTTTCTGTTTTGCGCGGCAAGTTCGTATCAATCAAAAAAATGGAAAGCGGTGATTTTCTTTGATTTTCTAAAATGTCCATTCCGCCGCCGCTATGGATGTGAATCGGTTTTTTGATGTAACTCACTAACGGATCAAAACCTGAACTCGTGCCGTGAAAAAAACTTTCCATAATGCCGAGTTGTTTTTTTAGTAGTGTTATGTCTTGTGTTTTTTCAGTTACATAATTTTCGTACAAAGCGGCGATGAGTGCGCCGCTGCTGCCCGCGCCGTAACCTTCCGGTACGTTTGAGTCGAACCAAAATCGGTTTTCAAAGACATCTTGTTTGAGTTGTTCAATATTGAGCGACAATGCCGGCGTTAGTAATACTTGTTTTTCTAAATAATTTACTAAATTGGACAGTCGTACAGATGCGATTTCATTTTTTGTACATTGCCACGTACCGCCTAATTGCCAAAGCGGAATCGCTAAAGCTTCAGAACCTTTCAATACGGTATGTTCACCGAAGAGTAGAAGTTTGCCGGGAAAAAAATTTGGATGATGGACAATAGACAATAGACAATGAATTTTTAAAACAAAATTGATTTTATAAACTAATCGGCGTGACGAAAACATATTCATCACGCCGATTTTATTTTCAGATGGGAAGATAAACAACCTACGATTTGTTTTTACATCGTCCATTGTCTGTCGTCCATCGTCTAAATTTTCACCATTTCATACAACGGAAAATTTTCCATAAAATGATTCACATCTTCGCGCACCGACGCAATCATTTCCGGATTATTATGATTTTGAATAACGGCATCAATCCAGTCCACTACGCGCAAACAATCTTCTTCTTTGAAACCGCGCGTCGTAATTGCCGGCGTACCGATTCGAATACCGGACGACACATTCGGCGGCAAAACATCGAATGGCACCATGTTTTTATTAATCGTGATATCGGCTTGCACGAGTGCTTTTTCGGCATCTTTACCGGTAACGTTTTTCGAAGTCAAATCAATGAGCATCAAATGATTGTCTGTACCACCGGAAATAAGGTTATATCCTTTTTGTATCAAAGCATTTGCCATTACTTGCGCGTTGCGTATCACTTGTTGACCGTAAGTTTTAAATTCCGGTTGCAAACATTCGTGAAAGGCAATCGCTTTTGCGGCAATCACGTGTTCAAGCGGTCCGCCTTGCATACCCGGAAACACACCGCTGTCTAAAATGGTTGACATTTTTATCAAAGTACCTTTTGCAGTTGTTTTGCCGAACGGATTTTCAAAATTTTTACCCATCATAATAATTCCGCCGCGTGGTCCGCGCAAAGTTTTATGCGTCGTTGAAGTCACGATATGACAATGCGTCATCGGCGAATTGAGCAAACCTGCAGCAATTAAACCGGCAGGATGCGCAATATCGGCGAGCAATAACGCACCGACTTTATCTGCAATGGCGCGAAAACGCGCATAATCCCAATCGCGTGCATACGCCGAAGCACCGCAAATAATCATTTTCGGATTTTCTTTCAAAGCCATTGCCTCTACTTTATCCATATCAATGCGACCCGAATCCGGTTCTACGCCGTAAAACGTAGCGCGAAAATGTTTTCCCGAAAAATTGACAGGTGAACCGTGCGAAAGATGTCCGCCGTGCGCTAAATTAAATCCGAGAATCGTATCGCCAGGTTTTAAAACGGCAAGAAAAACCGCAGCATTAGCTTGCGCGCCTGAGTGAGGTTGCACGTTGGCATATTCCGCGCCGAACAATTCTTTCAATCTATCAATCGCTATTTGCTCAATTTTATCAACAACTTCACAACCGCCGTAATAGCGTTTGCCCGGATAACCTTCGGCATATTTATTCGTCAAACACGACCCCATTGCATCAATCACGGCTTGAGACGTGAAATTTTCGCTGGCAATCAGTTCAATACCTTTTCTTTGTCTGTCCAATTCTTCACCGATAAGGTGCGTAATCAATGTATCTTGTATCATAAATTTTAGTTTTTGATTCAATGTATTAACGCGCTGCAAAGATATTTTGTTTTGAGCAATTTTTTTTTATAAATCAAGTATGAGGTATTAGGGGTTTTTAGAAAAGCCGGTGGCGCGGCATTGGTTCGGAGTTCCAAAGTCATTTAAACCATTCCGCGTACATTACATAATTATTAGCAATGCGCTCGATACTGTCTTTGAAAGTTTCTTCAGAAAGTTTTTTTACTTTTTTTGCGGGTACACCGGCGTAAATATGTCCGCTTTCGAGAATGCTGTTTTCGAGAACTACTGCACCGGCGGCAATTAAAACATTCGATTCTACTACCGCGTGATCCATCACAATTGCACCCATGCCGATTAAAACATTGTCATGCACTGTGCAGCCGTGAACGATAGCACGGTGTCCAATACTGACGTTGTTGCCGATGATTGTAGGTGCTTTTTTATAGGTGCAATGAATGATGGCGCCGTCTTGAACGTTTACTTTATTGCCCATGCGGATATAATTTACATCGCCGCGCGCAACACTTTGAAACCAAAAAGAACAATCATCGCCGCAGATAACTTCGCCCACTATCGTGGCGTTTTCAGCGATAAAACAATTTTTTCCGAATTGCGGAGAGATGTCGTGAACGGGAAGAATGAGAGCCATGATTTTGGATTTTAAATTTTAGATTTAATAAATGTGCGAAATTTTTTTGGAGAATTTTTCAAATCCAAAATCCAAAATTGTTACTCGTTTTTTATTTTTATTAACTCCGCCATAATACTCAACGCAATTTCTTTGGCAGATTTTGCGTGAATATCGAGACCAATCGGCGCATGGATTTTTTCTATGTCGGTTGCCGGAAAGCCTGCATCTTGTAAACGCTTCACGCGTTTTTCATGCGTTTTTTTACTGCCCAATGCACCGACATAGGCAACATCTGATTTTAATAACCGGTGCAATGCTTGGTCATCAATTTTCGGATCGTGCGTCAGTAACACGGCATAAGTATGATTATCTAAATCGAAATTCGGCAGCACTTCATCGGGCCAATCGGAGAAAAGTTGATTCGGCAGTGTTGAAAAGTTTGTTTTTTCCGAAAAAATGCCGCGCGGGTCAATAACAATCGTTTCAAAATCAAAAAGATGTGCGAGTTGCACCAAATCAACGGTAATATGCGCAGCCCCGACAATAATTAATTGACTTTTTTTTGCAAAAACTTGTTTCCACCATAAAACGCCGTCATTTTCAAAAACTTCATTTTTATGTTGTATGGAACTTTGTATCGAATTTCGAACCTGTGCGACGTTTGGGTTATCATACGGTCGGATTTTTTTAACCGATTCAATCAATAAGTGTCGAGGCACAGGTGTATCTAAAGCTGTCATTAAAACAACAGTTTTATTATTTTGCAAATCATTTTCGAAGACTTCCCAAATATGCGGTGACGTGTGTGCCAAAAACATTTCTACAAAAACTTCAATAGCACCGCCGCA
>JAYTNA010000831.1:0-4055 GCA_043748865.1 Saprospiraceae bacterium | reverse complement strand
TTTACGGCTATATACCTGCCGATAAAATTATGTTTAAATACATCGAACACGCTGCACTGCTTTCAAATTATTATAAACAAACGCCGCTCATGAAACAAGATTGGAGTTTCGATACGGATTTTGTTTCAATTAAAACCCCGTAAAGATTTTGGATTTTGGATTTTAGATTTTAGATTTGCAATTTGCGATTTTATATTTTGGTTAATTCATCCAAAATCCAAACCCAAAATCCAAATTTGTCATGTCTCTTGTATTGCGCATCGCACGTCGCTATTTATTCGCAAAAAAATCAACGAATGCCATTAACTTGATTACAGGTATTTCCGTTTTCGGTTTAGCTATCGGTACGGCCGTTTTAATTATTGTACTATCGGTATTCAACGGTTTCGCGCAATTGGTGACGGGAATGATGTCGAACTTTAATCCGGATGTAAAAATTACTGCTGTAAAAGGTAAAACTTTTTTGACGGATTCGACAAAATTAAACGCACTTCGCGCTTTACCCGAAGTTGCCATTGTATCTGAAACTTTAGAAGAAACTGCTTTTTTTGAGTACAATAAAAATCCGCTTTTCGGCACACTGAAAGGGGTTGACGAAAATTTTAAAAATCTTGGCGGTATCGTAAACAGCGTAAAAGAAGGTGAATTTTCTCTAGGAGATGCGCAATCCGATCACGCGGTTGTCGGCAGAGGTATCGGCAATCAATTAGGCATTTTTATAAAAGATATTATCACGCCCATAACGGTTTATATGCCCAAACGCAACGAAATCGGCGCATTCGAACAACCTTTCAAAAAACAATTTTTATATCCGCGTGGTGCATTTGAAATTCAGCAGGAATATGACAATCAATTTATTCTTACGAATATCAGTTTTATGCGAGACCTGTTAGATTTTAAAGATGAACCCGATGCAACAAGCCGCGTTTCCGCACTCGAACTCAAACTCAATACCGGTGCTTCGTCAACAAAAGCGTGTGATAAAATAAAAAAAATACTTGGCGCCGGTTTTACCATAAAAGATCGTTATCAACAAGACGAAGCGTTTTTAAAACTCGTGAACATCGAAAAATGGATGAGTTTCGCCATTTTGAGTTTAACGATTTTATTGATCGCTTTCAATTTAGTTGGTGCATTGTGGATGATTGTTTTAGAAAAACAAAAAGATTTATCTGTTATGCGGAGTATGGGTGCGCGGGCCACCTTTGTACGCAATATTTTTCTGAACGAAGGTTTACTCATCAGCGGTTTGGGTTTATTGATTGGTTTTACTATTGCTGTTGTCTTGTATTATATTCACAAAAATATTGCAGGCGGATTAGTGCCATTACCACCCGGTTTCGCCACTGACCGTTATCCAATGAATTTGCAAATCGGCGATTTTGTTTTTGTCGCGCTTGTTGTACTTGTCATCGGGTTTTTGGCATCGTTGCCGGCTGCGTCGCGAGCTATGCGTGTAGATACAGGCGTGAGGGGCGAGTGAATGATTTTAGATTTTTTATTTTTTCAAAGCACGCCACTATTCACACCGGCGGGCGTAATTTTGTAAATGGAATTTAATAGAACAGAAAGCAGTACACTAATTTACGGCAGACATCCGGTGGCAGATGCGGTGCGCGCGGGCAAATTATTTGAAAAAATAATGGTGCAGCAAGATTTGCGCGGCGAAGCGGAAATTGAAATCAGAAAGTTAGCCAAAGAGTTTAATGTGCCGATGACTGTTGTGCATAAAGACAAAATAAATAAAATGGCAAACGGCGGCAATCATCAAGGCATTCTCGGTGTATTGTCGTTGATTGAATACAAACAATTGAGTGATGTTGTGCCGTTTATTTTTGAAAAAGGCGAAACACCACTACTCGTTTTATTGGACGGTATCACCGACGTACGCAATCTCGGAGCCATTGCGCGATCTGCGGAAGTGTTGGGTGTGCATGCACTTGTTGTGCCGCAACAAAATACCGCACTCATCAATGCCGATGCGATGAAAACTTCTGCGGGTGCTTTGAATACTTTAGATGTTTGTCGCGAAAAAAATATGAGTGTCGTATTAGATTTTCTCGCGCAATCAGGTATTCAAGTTGTGGCGAGTAGTTTGAAAGGGAAAAAAAAATTGAGCGAAATTGATTTTTCATTACCAACAGCTATTATCATGGGTTCGGAAGACGAGGGCGTGAACTTAGCGTGGTTGCGTCGTGCCGACGAAATTTTTATTATTCCGCAACTTGGTAAAACGGATTCTTTGAATGTGTCGGTCGCTACCGGTATTATTTTGTATGAAGCGCAGCGACAACGAATAGGTAATGCGTTAATCGGTTAAAGTTTTGCATGCTTTTAAAACATTGCTAAACCTAAAGCAAGACCAAAGATAGCCACGATGACACCGATTGTATATGCGCCGATAATAAAAATAAAAAATTTAAAACTCGTTTTGAGCCAACCTTGTTTGTAAAATTGTTTCATCGCTAACCACAAACCTATCGGAATTGAGAGCGTATAAAGAGTCGTAAAAATATACGAAAGCGTTTTATATTTTGAACTTTCCGTGCCTGCTGCCCCCGCTATTTTTTCAACCAGCATCGGCAACCCCCAATAAACGATACCTACAATGAAACAGAAACACAAAAAGTGCATCAAAAACAGGAAATGTTCAATCAAAAATTTATGTCTGCGAATGTAAAGCAATTTTAAAAAGAATGCTATCGGTAATATCGAAGCCAAAATTATCCACAAAGATTTTGAAAGGAAGTAATTAATAATATCACCGCCCGATTTAAAAAAATGTGCCGTTTGACGCACAAAAAGTTTTGAAATAAAACCTTCAACATGATATTTTTCTAAAAGCTCTTTATCTTTTAAGTTGTATATGTCCGCTTCACTTACTTTATAGCTTTTATGGTTTTTATTAAAAAATTCGGTAAATAGATTAATACTATCACTTTTAAGGATGTTTTTGCTATCATCCTTAATATTTATAGATACTATGTCTTGTTGATTTTTTTTCAACTGAACAATACTATCGGTATAATACTTTGCTAATTTTTCTGCTGCTTCGTTTGAGATGTCTTTTTCATCTGCAATACTTTCGATAAATACAACACTGTCTTTTTTAAGTTTTTTTATGACTGAATCGCGCTGAACTTGCGTTAAGTTTTTATTTGCATTAATGCGAGCTTCTTTTAATTTTCTTAGGGAAGTACTATAATCATTTGCAATTTGAACGTCAGCTTTAGCATTATATTTAAAGTAGGCTTTTTTGATGACCGAATCGGCAAAAATTTTTACGTCGGGTTGCTTTTGATAAATATCGAAAGTTTTATTGATGGAATCCGATGTTCCTAAAATTTTTTTTACTAAAAAAAACGTTTTTATATTTTCAAATTTTGTTTGAAGTTTTTCTTCACTTTCATGTAACTTCGATGAGATTAAAACAAAAAACAACCCGCCTAAAACAAAAAATAATTGCAACGGCGCTGCATAACTTTTATGCCGTCCTTTAAAAAATTCTTCTGTCAGTTTTCCCGGAATAAAAACATGGCGGAGTGTTGTGATTAATTTACCGTCAAGATGAAATACACCTTCAAAAAATTCGGATACTAAATGCCCAAACGATGTTTTACCGTCCGTCGGATGTTGTCCGCAATTCGGACAAAATTTATAATGTTCTGCGAGTTCGTGACCACAGTTTAAACAATTCGGATAATGATAGTTATGGTGGTGCATCTTGTATTAATGAACATGGTCGAAAGAAAAATAAAAGTACTAAAACATTTTTAAACGCACCATAAATGATTCGCCAAAATAAATTTGTTGCCAAATTATTTTACACGAACACTTATAATCCTAAATTCATTCATACCTCAAGAACTATCCGGCAACTTAAAATTGTTTTTGATGTCATTTCTTTACCACCACCTGCTTCGAAAGCAATTGCTGAAAATGTAATGGATGATATCTGAAATTGTAAACACTATTATTCGAGGGTGATATTAATGTGACAACGGGTTTTAGTGACCACAAGGTCCGGCAGTGCAAATCGGTAAAGAAGAAGTTAA
>JAYTNA010000830.1:0-1158 GCA_043748865.1 Saprospiraceae bacterium | reverse complement strand
CCTTCTTTTTTATACGCATCCAAAAACTTGATGTAATAATTCGCCCAAGATTTATAGAACGCCGGCAAAAGTGTACCGCCATGCAAAATATCTTTGTTACTTTTCATCCACGCCGGCGGACTCCAAGGTGTTGCAAACAGTGTCAATTTTCCGCCGGCTGCCGCTTGCGCTTGTTTAATAAAAGGTATTTTGAATTTGCGATCGTGCGCGATATTAAAAGATTTTAAATCTGCATCGCCGTCGTTCACATAAGTATAGGTATCACTCGAAAAATCGCAACTGTGAATATTTGTTCTGCCGAAAGTATAGCCGATACCTTTTTGCGGGTCGTACAGTCTTTCTATAATTTCTTGTTGCGCCGGTTTAGAAAGTTTATAAAAAGTTTCGGCACTCGCATCCGTCAACGCACCACCTACGCCCATAAAAGTTTGAAAAGTTTTTGTTGGATCCACGAAAACACAAGGCTGCGTCTCTTTTGGTTGCCCGAAATCGCTGAACTTTAATGTATCCGTCGCCGTCATACGCAAGTTCGTACTCTCTGCCGTTGTGTAAACCGTAATTTTTGTACCTGCGGTTATTTCAAAAGTTTTAATTAATTTGAAACCGGTAAACCCGATTAGCAATACTGTAAGCATGCCGATGCTTAAAAAAAATTTATTCATGTTTGAGTTGAGATGAAACTAAAGTTAAAAATAAGACACTAAATTAAGTTATTTTTTCTGAAGTTTTAGGTTTTATTGCTCAATTGAATAATAAACTCCGAGCCGATGCCCTCCGTGCTTTCAACTTTCAAAGTTCCGCCGTGTCCTTTGGTTATTATATCGTAAGCTAAAGACAAACCCAAACCTGTTCCTTGTCCCGTCGGTTTTGTGGTAAAAAACGGTTGAAAAACTTTTGCGCGTATACTTTCCGACATACCTATACCGTTGTCTTTCACGCGAATTTCAATTGCATTTTCTGTTTTAAAAGTTATTACGGTAACGGTCGGAGAATAAATTTCGGTGTCTATATTTTTATTTACGTTGTCCGCTGTCCGTTGTCCGTTGTCCAAAATCCTTTTTTCATTCACCGCATAAAACGCATTGTTAATCAAATTCAGAATAACGCGCCCGACATCTTGCGGAATGATTTCTATTTTCAGAATTGTTGTATCGAAAT
>JAYTNA010000829.1:0-5343 GCA_043748865.1 Saprospiraceae bacterium | reverse complement strand
GCCGAATTTTTGGGTAAAACTTTAATATCGTGGCTCAACGCACGAAAACAATTGAACATAAATACCGTTGAAGATAAAATTATTCTTTCAAATTAGTTATTAGTTATCCGTTATCTGTTACTCGTTACTCGTTACTCGTTACTTTTAAGCGAATAACGAGTAACAGATAACGGATAACAGATAACGGATAACGGATAACAACTAAGTAATGAAATATTTCTCACCCCTATTGTTCTGTTTATTTTTCTGTGTCGCAGCAGTAGCTCAACCGACAAATGATAAATGTGCGGGTGCTATTCCTTTAACGTTGACACCGTTGGGTGGCGTTTGTCCGAGTACAATCTATACAAATATTGCTGCAACAGATGCTACCGGCGGAAATAATTCGCCGAACGGTGCTTGTTTCAACGGATTGAAAGCATTTAAAGATGTTTGGTTTACTTTTACGACCGGCAATACCGGCTATCAAAATTATCGGTTCGACGTGAAAGGCACAAATACTTCCGACAGCATTGTGCGTCCGCAAATTGCATTGTATTACGGCGATTGCAATGTCGGTTTGTTTCAAGATTATTGTCAACCACAAGCCGCCGGCGTTATTTCAAATTCGATACGTTTAGATGCCGGGAATATCCGCCCTAATACAACTTATTATGTACAAGTTGCGAGTTTTCAATCAACTGATATCGGCGGAAAATTTACGCTGTGCGTCAAACCTTTTGAACCGATTTATAATTTAACACTTGCACCGCAAAATTCTTCGGCGTATGAAGGTGTTTTATACGATTCAGGCGGACCTTTAGGTAATTACGGCAACAACGAATCGCCTACTGCATCTACGATTCCCAACGCAAATAATTATACTTTCGATATTCAACCCACAAGTGCAGGTTGTATCGAAATCACAATTGATAGTTTAAGTACCGAACCAAACACCGATATTATGACAATTTTTGACGGCAGAACGGGTGCTGTGTTGGATAAATTAAGCGGTTCGAACAACCGTCGCATTCAATTTCAAGCGAGTACGAGTTGGGTGAAAGTGCAATTCCGGTCGGATAATTCTGTCAACGGACGCGGTTTTAAATTATCTTGGCGCGGCTTAACTTCTTGTAATGCGCCTAAAGCCACATCATGTGCCGCTCCGGAAATTATTCCTTCTTTACCTTTCAATCGCAATTTAGTCAGTACGTGTAACGATGCTTTGGGCAGTGTTTCTCAAACGCCCTGCAAAAGTACAAGCACAACATCTACAAGATTTATCGAAGGTAAAGACCACGTTTATAAATTCAAATCTACAAGTGGACAATGCGTGCGCGTCGTCATCAACGGTATTCCGACTTCAACTTTTGCAAGTTTGGCAACACAAACCGGTGCGAATGTCGGCATTTATCGCGGTTGTCCCGAAGATCCGGCGAGTGTGTGTGTGGCACAAGGTAAACCTATTTTCGGTTCAGATTCTATCGTTATAAGAAATGCAAGTCTGGAAGTTCCCGGCGATTATTATGTAGTAGTAGGCAGAAAAGAGTCCTGTATGCCTTACAATATTTTAATCGAACCGGTAACGTGTTTAAATGTTTTACCGAATGCCGGTTTTTGCGATCGCGCATTAGCTGTTAATGATTGTTCGAATAAAGCACCGGCAAATATTATTTTAGATTTATCCGGCGGCGGCGATTCAACTTTTATGATCTTCACGGATAAAATAGCCGGCACAACGGCATCGCCAAATACGGGTTGTATTGAAAGTTTTGGAGGTATTCCGCCGCATTACAATTTTGTTTTTATGTATTTTAAAGCACAAGCGGACGGAAAATTTGGTTTCAATCTAGCGCCACTTGTTACAGACCCACTTTCCGATGTGGACTTTAATGTTTACGGACCTATTGACAATCAGACGGATATTTGTAAATACGTAAAAACCAACCCACCGGTGCGCAGCAGTTACGGTCAAGAAAGATTAGCCGTTCAAAATCAAAGTACAGGCTTGGCTGCGCAATATACGAATATTTTTGGACAAAAAGTTACACCCGTTGATGTGTGCGAATACAACGACGGCGATGGTTATTTATCGCTGTTGGATGTGAAGAAAGATAAGTTTTATGTAGTTTGGATAAATGATTATCAAGGTGTCATCGGTACAAACGGTGTGCGTTTAAGTTTTGACGGTACCAGTGATGGTGTTTTAGATGCCGTAAACGACCCACTAAGAAATTTTACGGTCAGTAATGATACTTTTTTATGTCCGGGAAGTAAAACAACGCTTGTCGCAAAAGGCGGAGTCGCTTATCGTTGGACACCTGTAAACGGATTAAGTGATACGCTTTCAGCGAATCCGATTGCGAATCCGGCAACGACTACAAATTATACTGTAAAAATTCAAGGCACTTGTCGCGTTGTGCCTAAAAATGTGAAGGTTACGCGCTTTGCAGTGAATGAATTGCCGAATCAAACCGTTTGTAAAGGACAAAAATTACAATTTACTGCCGGCGACAGCCTGCCTGCATCAAGTGGAGCCGTTTGGGTTTGGACTTCAGCTTCAAATAATTTATCGGAATTAAGTTGTACGAATTGCCCGAATCCGATTTTTACAGCAACGAATACGACGGGAATACCGGAAACGCATACGTTCACGGCAGCGTTGATTTGTCCAAATTGTAATTTAACAAAATCGTTTACGGTCATCGTTAATCCGGGACAAGTTGCAAAATATGAAGTGATTACTTCGCCGAAAATTGCAAGAGACACGAATATATGTATCGGTTCTTCACTCAATTTATTAAAACCGGGTTTTGATAATACAGCGATATATACTTGGAATCAAGGTTTGATCGGCAACAATCCGAATGTTTCTCCGACTGTTGGACTTACAAAATATTATGTGACCGTGACAGGCGGCACAGGCGGTTGTATTGCTTCTTCGTTCGATAGTATTTTGGTGCGCGTCTTCACGCCACCGGTATTAAACGGCATTGCCGATACGACACTTTGCCGAGATGCATCATTGGTTTTGGGTAATTCGGCGATTGAACCTCAAACAATTTATCAATGGACATCAATCGGGGGCATAAGCGGTTTAGATAAATCTGATGTACCTAATCCGACTTTAAAAGTTCAACCGAATAAATTAACTTATATTCTTACGGCAACTAACGCAGGTAATTGTGTTTCAAAAGATACGGTTATTGTAACGGGTATTGATTTAACGTTGAAAATAAGCGTCGCCGATTCTACTAAATTGTGTCGCGGCAATTCGATTAATTTAGCGGCGTTAAGTATAAACAAAGACAGTTTAGTCGTGAAATGGCGCGCAGATAAAGATTTTACGATTACAGATTCGTCGAAATCAATTACAGTATCGCCGATCCGTTCGACAAAATACTACGCCAATATAACAAAATCGGTTTGTACGCGGAATGATTCTATAACCATTTTAGTTGACTCATTGCCTTTCAATAGAGATATTTTACCAAGAAATCCGGATACAACAGTGTGTAAAAGTGCCATCGTCCTCCTCCGTTCACTTCCGGCTTATGAAGCGGTTTTATTTCCGAATATTAAATTCAAATGGTCACCGCCGCAAGGTTTTCAAACGCCGGACAGTTTGTACGAAATGGTTATTCAAGCAGATACAACACAAACTTATAAACGCGTAGCGACTAACGGTGTTTGTACGGCTACCGATACAGTGCGAGTTATTGTCAATCCTATTCCCACAATTATTTTGTCGCCGAGTGACACAACGATTTGTTCAAGCGGTAGCATCTCCGTAACTATTGTTGCAACGATAACACCGACGACTATTACGGATATAAAATGGAAAGACCCGCAAGGGCAAGAGATGAAAGAAAATGCGGGTAAAAAATCCATTACGGTTTCTACACCCGGTACATATACAGCTATAGCATCTAACGGACAATGCCCGAACACAGCTAAGGCTACCATAAAAGTAGTCGGTCCTCCGAGTGTAAGTTTCCCGAATCCGGCAGTAATTTGTCCGCCGAATGGTACTTTGGTTTTAAATAATGCACCGGCGGATCCGAAAGTGACATACAGTTGGACGGGACCCGGTAATTTTACGAGTTCTATCTCAAATCCGGTGATAGGTTATGCCAATCCGGGTACTTATACCGTAAACTTAAAAAGTTCCAATGGTTGCAGTCAAACGCAATCCGTAAATGTTGTTGCGGCAACAGCTTCATTACCGGTTATTCCCGACGTAAGTATTTGCGTTGGTACGCCTGTTACATTAACGGCAGCCGGAACAACGAATACATCCGGTTCTTATAAATGGAGTACCGGTGAAACATCAGCGAGTATTACGGTTCCGACAGTTAATTCCGGCATTTATACTGTCAGTTATAGTTTCGGCAATAATTGTACACCGCTGACGCAATCCGTGAAAGTTACGGTGTTGCCGGGCTTTACGGTGCGTATTTCGCCGGACAGTTTGCGTTTTGCTTTACTCGATCAAGGAACTACCGTTAATTTGAATACGCTTTTAGTGGGCACTTACACAAACCCGACTTATACTTGGACAGTCGGCGGCAACACAGTTGGGACAGATGCAAGCATCAGTACCAAAGTTTTAAGCGATAGTGCTTACACAATAAATGTTGTTTCTTCAACGGGTTGTAAAGCAACAGCGAGTTTAAATATCATGGTGCGTTATCCGAATTTTGATGTGCCGAATGCTTTTACGCCGAACGGTGATACGATTAATTCAAATTTCAATATAGTTTTCAATGCAAAATCCGGCGTCCTGCCGAATGACGCGCATCCAAGATTATGGAAAGGAAATATCTCAATGGAATCGCTGCAAGTATTCAACCGTTGGGGAACGCGATTGTATGCCGAAACGAATGTTGCAACGCTCAACAGTGCAACATATAAAGGTTGGGACGGCACAAACACCGGCACCGATTTACCTTCCGATGTTTATGTTTATTTATTTAAATTGCGTATGCCGGACGGCTCTTTAAAAAATGTAAGCGGTGAATTGAATTTGATTCGGTAAAAAGGGTTAATGATTTACGATTTTGGATTTGGATTTACGATTTGAAAATCTTTTTTGAAAATCTTTTTTGAAAATCTTTTTTGAAAATCTTTTTTGAAAAAGAAACGCGCAAAAATAATTTCTTTTGCGCGTTTCTTTTTTTTAATCTACAATCCAAAATCGCGAATGGTAAAAACCTGCTTGTTAGCGGTCCTTGTAAACACGCATCGAACTCATTCAAACAATAATTCAAAACAGTTAGATGGACAAAATTAAAATTTCAACCGCACAATTCGAGAACAAAAGTGGAGACAAAAACTATAATTTGTCGGTTATAGAACGACTTT
>JAYTNA010000828.1:0-7713 GCA_043748865.1 Saprospiraceae bacterium | reverse complement strand
CCCCCGTTCCGAAACGTGACGCGACAATTCCGCGCGGTGCCGATCCAACTACCGCCGCGATCCACGCGGTTCGACCCGGAACTCGCGCCTTGCGGGTTTGAAGTCGGGCTGTTTTTATAATAATTTTCATCGTACCAATCGTTACACCATTCCCAAACATTGCCGGTCATATCGAACAAGCCAAAAGCATTCGCCGATTTGCCGCCGACAGGATGCGTCTTTTTATCGCTGTTGCCACTATACCAAGCTGCGTCATCTATATCCGCAGCACTGGAAAAAATATTGTTTTCTCCACCCCGAGCCGCATATTCCCATTCAGCTTCTGTGGGTAACCGATACTTCCTTTCAGTTTTGCCGGTTAACCAAGCGCAATAAGCTTTTGCGTCACTAAAACTCACGTTTATAACCGGTCGCTTGCCGCGTCCCCAACCTTTATCACTCGGTTTTTCTCTGCCCGTGTCATCGCAAAATTTATCGTATTCATCAAAGGTCACTTCATATTTGCCAATTAGAAAACTATTTAAAGTTACAGAATGCACCGGTTTTTCATCCGATGAGGCATCTTTATCTAAGCCGCCCATCTGAAAAGTACCGCCTTGCACCGTTACCATTTCCGGTTCAAAATATTGGCGTGTTTGAGAGGTAGTCACAGACGGCTTATAAACCGACGGCGGGTTGTCCGCTTTATTAATCCAATCATTTAAAACTTGTTTTTGTGAATTAGTGATGTCATCAGAGCAAGTCAAAGCACTCTGCCATTTAATTTTTGCAGCGGCATAGTTTCCGGCATTGTATTCAGTTATGCCTTTGTTTAAAAGAATGTCAATGCAGTTTTGAGCATGCGCCAATGAACCAAGCATTAAGCCAAACGCGAGTAATAAAATTTTTTTCATTTAGAGTAATTTTAAGAAGAATTATGTTTTTATGTTTTTATTTATTTATGGTTATTAATAATTACTACCACTTTTTCAACAGGTATTTTTAAAGCGGTAGCAATTTTTTCTTCGCTTACACCGATGTTATGAAATCCAATCACAGCAGCGATTGTTGCCTTTTCTCTACCTTTTTTCATGCCTTTTTCCATGCCTTTTTTCATGCCTTTTTTCATGCCTTTTTCCATGCCTTTTTCCATGCCTTCTTCAATACCTTCTCTCACGGCGGTGTCAATTACATTTTTCAAATCGCGGTAAACTTTTACACTTTCTTCATAAATTTCTCTTTCTACCGGCGTAAATTTCGCAATTTCTGCTGCTTCAAATAAACGCTCGAATATTTTTTCTTGAAGTTTTTCCGGACGATTAGCCAATCTTGGTAAATTTTTTAAAACATACAGCCATTTATCATAAGTCGTCACTAATTCTTCTTCGGTTTTTGTAAAATTGGGCATCTCCAAATAAACGAATGTGAGTTTATCATAAAAAACCTGGCAGTTCTGATCTTTTAGTTTTACTTCATGCCTCACTTCTTTTCTTTCATTGGGTGAATTATAATCGTTGAACACGAAGTCTAAAATGCCCACCGTGAAAACTTCCGGTAATTTAAAATCCCAAAAACCTTGATTCGCTTGTTCCTGAATCGGGAAAGTTGCATAATAAACGCTGCGGTCTTTATAATAAGTTTGTTTCGCTTTTTGCATTTCTACAATAAAGTGTTCGCCGGTAGTTCCCGTGCAGTACAAATCAAAAACGGCTTTTCGATCAAATTCGGATTTACCCGGATGGTCATTTTTACCGTAGGTTAAATCCGTAATTCTGCGTCCCTCCGGCAAGATGACTTCATTTAAGAAGTCTATCAATAAATCTTTATTGAGTTCTGTACCGAACAATTTTTTAAATCCGAAATCCGTAAACGGATTAATATATTTTTCTTTAATAATCATTTCAAAAGCCATTGTCTCGCAAAAATAACTTGTTTTTGTAACTTTAATAAATTTTTGTATTTAGATTTTGTTTCAAATTTTTATAAATCCTAGCGAAATTCTAAATTATTTAAAAAATTTAAAAAAAATTTAAAATTCCGTTCAATTTCCGCTCTATTTTTGCGCCTTAATTTTCGTTATCGGTTATCGGTTATCAGTTATTCGTTGAACATTAGTATACGAATAGAAGCTAATAACGGATAACCGATAACCGATAACCGATAAAAAATATGGAATTCAACCCGAGCAGCATCGAGAAAAAATGGAAACAAAAGTGGGTCGAGAATAAAACCTACAAAGTGGGGATTGATAAAACAAAACCGAAATACTATATCCTCGATATGTTTCCGTATCCGTCCGGTGCGGGTTTGCACGTCGGACATCCGCTCGGTTATATTGCTTCCGATATTTATGCGCGGTACAAACGCTTGAAAGGTTTCAACGTATTGCATCCAATGGGTTACGATTCTTTCGGTTTGCCGGCTGAGCAATATGCGATCAATACCGGCAATCATCCTTCGGTGGCGACAGAGCAAAATATTAATCGCTATCGCGAGCAGTTAGATAATATCGGTTTTTCTTTCGATTGGTCGCGTGAAGTACGCACCAGCGATCCGGCGTTTTATAAATGGACGCAATGGATTTTCATGCAAATTTTCAATCATTATTATGATACCGGTGCCGATAAAGCCTTGCCGATTACTGATTTGATAAAAAAATTAGAGCAAGAAGGCAACAAAAATATAAAAGCGGTTTGCGATGAAGACACACCGATAATTTCCGCCGGAGATTGGAATGCGATGAGTGAACGGGATAAAAATATTTTTTTGTTGAAATACCGTTTGACTTTTCCGGAAGAAACTTTCGTGAATTGGTGTCCGACATTAAAAGCCGTGCTTGCCAATGATGAAATAAAAGATGGCGTTTCGGAACGCGGCGGTTATCCGGTAGAAAAAAAATTGATGAAGCAGTGGACCATGCGCATAACGGCATATGCCGATAGATTGATTGATGGTTTGGATACTTTGGATTGGTCCGATTCATTGAAAGAGCAGCAACGCAATTGGATTGGTCGTTCGCGTGGTGCTTCCGTTAAATTTCCTTTAGAAAACGATCCGGAAATACCGATTGAGGTTTTTACGACGCGCGTTGATACGATTTACGGTGTTACGTTTATGGTTTTAGCACCGGAACATCCGTTGGTGAAAGATTTAACGATGAAAAAACAACAATCGAAAATCGAAGCGTATATACACGTCACTCAATCGAAATCGGATATAGACAGAATGTCCGAGATAAAAAAAGTATCAGGTGCTTTTACCGGCAGTTATTGTTTGCACCCGATTACCGAAGAAAAAATTCCGATTTATATCGCGGATTATGTTTTGGCGGGTTACGGCACCGGCGCAGTAATGGCAGTTCCGAGTGGCGATCAACGCGATTGGAATTTTGCAACGCATTTCGGTTTGCCGATTGTGCCGATACTCGATGCACAAAAGGATATGGATAAACAAGCTGACAACACCAAACAAGGACATTATATTAATTCGGGCATTATCAACGGATTGGATTATGATACGGCGACGCAAAAATTAATTGCGCTTTTGGAAGAAAAAAATTTGGGTAAAGGAAAAATACAATATCGTTTGCGCAACGCTATTTTTTCGCGCCAAAGATATTGGGGTGAACCGGTGCCGGTGTATTGGGATAACGGTGTGCCCTATTTGATTGATGAAAAAGATTTGCCGTTGGTGTTGCCGGCAGTAGATAAATATTTGCCGACAGATAATGGTGAACCGCCGCTTGGCCGGGCAAAAGATTGGAAATATATTAAAAGCGATGAGCAATTAGCTTTGAGAAATGAGCTTCTTGACAGTAGTGTCTTAAAGCTCAAAGCTCAAAGCTCAAAGCCAACTGCATACGATTACGAACTTTCGACAATGCCGGGTTGGGCGGGTTCTTCGTTTTATTTTTATCGTTACATGGATGCGCACAACGATAAAGAAATGGCGAGCAAAGAAGCTATTGATTATTGGCAAAATGTAGATTTGTATTTAGGCGGAACGGAACACGCAGTCGGACATTTATTGTACAGTCGTTTTTGGAATCATTTTTTATTTGATTTAGGTTTAGTTCCGCACCGCGAATACGCGCAAAAACTTTTGAATCAAGGCATGATTCAAGGCAGAAGTTTGTTTTTGCATTTGAAGAACGGACGCAGTTTTCACGTTTTAATTGATTTGGCTGATGATCACGATAGATTAAGTTTTGAAAAATGCGCCACTTATTTCAAGCAAGATAATCGTTTTGAAGGCATTGATATTGAAAATGATATAGATTGGCAGATAGACACTAGAGGCTATGAGCCTTTAGCCTTGAGCCTTGAGCAAGAAAAGCTCAGAGCTCAAAGTTCAAAGCCACTTATAAAATATGCGCAACTCACATCGGCAGTTGAAAAAATGTCGAAATCAAAATTCAATGTCGTTAATCCGGATGATGTTGTAAGTCAATACGGAGCCGATTGTTTCAGAATGTACGAAATGTTTTTAGGTCCGATTGATCAAGCGAAACCTTGGTCAACAACCGGCATCAGTGGTACACAAAATTTTTTGCGTAAACTTTGGTCATTATTTTATGATGCAAACAACGGAAAATTTTTAGTCACCGACTCGGCACCGACACCTGAAGAATTGCGCGTATTGCATACCGGCATAAAAAGAATTACGGACGACATCGAACGTTTTTCGTTCAATACTTGCGTGTCGTCGTTCATGGTTTGTGTAAATGGTTTGAAAGATTTGAAATGCCATAAACGCGCTGTTCTCGAACCGTTAGTAACGATGCTCGCACCCTTTGCACCGTTTATCACCGAAGAATTGTGGGAAATACTCGGACATACGATAACCGTTTGCGATGCCGTTTATCCGATTTTCAATCCGGAATATTTAAAATCGGATGAAGTCGTGTATCCAATTTCGATTAACGGCAAACGCAGAGGTGAAGCTGCTTTCGCAACAGATGCACCTGTTAGCGACATTGAAACAAAAGTTCGTGAAATGGAACTCGTAAAAAGATGGAGTGAAACCGGTATCAAAAAAGTAATTATTGTGCCGGGCAAGATGATTAATGTAGTAGTGTAAATTTCTAATTTGTTTTTTTGTAGGGGAAGAGATGTCCGATTGATTTCAGGCATCTCTTTTTTTACAAAAAATAAACACCTTATTACAATGTTTTCTTAATTTGCGCAATTATTTATGAATACTGAATAAAAAATTTCATATAATTAAACATCAAATCATAAAATGCTCAACAGAAGAGAATTTCTTAAAAACTCTACAGCTCTGATGCTCGGCAGTTTGGCTTTGCCTAAATTAATTAACGCCGATATGTTTTTGGAAAGTGCTTACCACGTTAAGAAAGTCGGCTTACAATTGTTCACATTTTTTCCGAATTTCGATAAAGATGTTGCCGGTAATTTAAAAAAAATTGCGGAAATCGGTTATAAAAAAATAGAATCCTCTTTCAGTTTGAAAGGCGATTTTTACGGCATGAAAGCCAAAGAATTTGCAAAAATGGTGAACGATGCCGGTATGTCGTGGACTTCGCATCACGTTATGGGTGCGCCGTTTAAACCGCCGAAAGATATGGATATGAGCAAATATCCGGCAATATCGAAGATGCCGAAGATGAATAATTTGAGGGATAATGCCCAAGAGATACTCGATCAAGCCGGAGAAGGCGGTTTTAAATATTTGGTTTGCTCAAGTATTCCGATTACAACTGCTACCGAGGTAAAAGAAGCGGTGGTAATTTTAAATAAATCCGGAGAAGCTGCCAATAAAGCGGGAAAAATTTTCTGCTACCACAACCACGATAAAGAATTTGCAGATGTAGAAGGTATAAAACCTTATGATGTTTTCATGTCGCAGATCAGTGCCGATGTAATGAAATGCGGATTGGATTTGGCGTGGGTATCAAAAGCGGGTGTCAATCCTGTTGATTTGTTTACAAAATATCCTAAACGTTTTCCACTCTGGCACGTGAAAGATTTTGACAAAGATTTTAAAAATTTAATGCCTGTCGGTTCGGGTGTTATTGATTTCAAAACTATTTTTTCCCACGCCAAACTCGCCGGATTAAAACATCCTTTCGTAGAACACGATATGCCGAAAGATGCGATTGCAAGTATTACTAGTAGTATAAATTATTTAAAACAAACAATTAAGTAAGTAATGAATGATGAATGATGAACCGAAAATAAACGCATTTATCATTTATCATTCATCACTTTTTCTTAAAATTGCATTTTATCTAAATTACATGAAGTATTTTTTTATAATTCTATATTTAGTTCTCATTACATCCACTATTTCAGCACAAACAACTGTTGATGCCGCACTAAAAGCCAAAATTGATGCCGATGCTGAACAAGTTATTTCAAAAGTTATCACTTGGCGACGCGATTTTCACCAAAATCCGGAACTTTCGAATAGAGAAACGCGCACGTCTAAAATTGTTGCCGATCATTTAAAATCTTTGGGTCTCGAAGTCAGAACAGGTGTAGCTAAAACAGGCGTTGTCGGTATTCTGCGCGGCGGAAAACCCGGACCGACGATTGCTTTTCGTGCAGATATGGATGCACTGCCGGTCACGGAACGTGTTGATGTGCCGTTTAAGTCTGTAGTTCGTACTATTTATAATAAAGTGGAAACGGGTGTGATGCACGCTTGCGGACACGACGGGCATACGGCGATTTTGATGGGTGCGGCGGAAGTTTTATCGAAAAACAAAAATGACTTGAGCGGTACTTTCGTTTTTATTTTTCAACCTGCAGAAGAAGGTTCGCCGATTGGTGAAGAAGGCGGCGCGCATCTTATGATTAAAGAAGGTGTTTTGGAAAATCCAAAATCGGAAGCAATTTTCGGTTTGCATTTGATGTCGAATGAGTATGTCGGTACGCTTAATTACAAACCCGGCGGCACAATGGCAAGCAGCGATCGTTTTGAAATTACGGTTACCGGCAAACAATCGCATGGCGGTAATCCTTGGCTCGGCATAGATCCGATTGTAACGAGTGCGCATATTATTGTCGCTTTACAAACAATTGTGAGTCGCATGACACCACTCACACATACGCCCGCTGTTGTTACTGTCGGCATGATTCAAGCCGGTAATCGCGAGAACCTTATTCCCGAAAAAGCAAAAATGTTGGGTACAATTCGTTGTTTAGATGCCAAAGTACAATTTCAAATTCATGAACAAATAAAACGTATTGCTACCGATATTGCACATTCACAAGGCGCAACTGCTGATGTTTTTATTGAAACAGGCAATCCTGTAACTTATAACGACCCGTCGTTGGTAAAAAAAATGTTACCTTCATTGGCAGAAGCAGTACCCGCTAAGGATTTGCACGAGGTTGAAGCAACGACAATTGCGGAAGATTTCGCGGCATACCAAAGAGTGATTCCGGGGTTTTTCTTTTTTCTCGGTGGCTTACCGCTCGATAAAAAAGTTGAGCAAGCACCACCACATCATACATCCGATTTTTTTGTAGATGAATCCGGTTTTATCTCCGGTGTAAAAGCGTTCTGCCATATTGCTGTGAATTATAAAACTCGGTGATTGGTTGATTGGTTTATTGGTGATTGGTGATTGGTGATTATAAAAAATTGAAAATTTTTTTTGAAAATCTTTTGTAACTATTTAGCACGCGAAAGGTGCTTTGTATAAAATGTGGGTGCTGCACACGGCGCGAAGTTCCTTGAATACGTTGAAATCTTGTTTTCGGCAGG
>JAYTNA010000827.1:0-4515 GCA_043748865.1 Saprospiraceae bacterium | reverse complement strand
AAAAAGGATAACGTACGCTTTCAACGCCTTCATGTTTTTCTAATGCCATTGCTAATTTCAAAGCATTCGAGCAATGACGATCCATACGCACCGCCAAAGTTTCTAAACTTTTTGATAAAACCCAAGCATTAAACGGTGACATACTCGGTCCGGAATGTCGCGCAAAATAACGCATCGGTTGAATAAATTCTTTTTTGCCGACAATCGCACCGCCAATCACGCGTCCTTGTCCGTCAATATATTTTGTCGCCGAATAAGTAATTATATCCGCACCCCAGCGCATCGGTTGTTGCAAATAAGGCGTTGCGAAACAATTATCCACGTTGAGAATTAAATTGTGTTTTGTTTTTAAAGCTGCCAACCATTCCAAATCAATTAAATCGAGACCGGGATTAGACGGCGTTTCTACCACAATCATTTTTGTATTCGGTTGAATCGCGGTTTCAAAACTTTCCGGGTTTTTCATGTCGGCGTAAGTATGCGTGATACCCCAACGCGGAAAAATTTGTGTCAACAATTGATGCGTTGAACCGAAAACGGAACGCGATGCGACAATGTGATCGCCCGATTTTAAAATGCCCGCCATTGATACAAAAACTGCCGCCATGCCGGAAGCCATTGCCAAACCTTCTTCGGCACCATCTAAAATACAAAGTTTATTGACGAATTCATCTGTATTCGGATTAGAATAGCGCGAATAAATCGGTCCGGGTATTTCATCGGCAAACATAGCACGTGCTTGTTCGGCATCGTCGAAAGTAAAACTAGATGTCATATAAATCGGCACAGAGTGTTCTCTGAAGCTGCTTTGTTCGGCTTGTTCGCGAATCGCTTGGGTTTCAAAATGTTCGTGCATTTAAAAAATTGAAAATTGAAAATTGAAAATGTCTTCAAAGACAATCATTAGACAATGCAAATTAACGGGCTTTTTAGCAAAGTTTTCAAAAAAATCCTGAATTATGCTTAATTCCGGAAATTCCGGAAATTTTGCTCTTTTTTTCTTTTCTTTGTTTTCCATTTTAATTCTGTAATGCAATATGATTTCCACTGCTCCTCCAACACCAATAACAGCCAATCGCTTCGATAATGTAGAAATCATTCGCGGACTTGCGTCCGTGTTTGTCGTTTTGTTTCATTTCAGATATTACGCTGCGCCGGAATCGTGGACGAACAAAATTTTTCAATACGGTTATCTCGGTGTTGATGCTTTTTTTATTATATCCGGATTTGTACTGCCGTTGTCTTTTGCGCAAAAAAATTATACCATCGCGGATATTCGTCCGCAAATACTGCGGCGCATTATCCGCATCGAACCGGCTTATTGGGCAAGTATTTTTTTGTGCTTTATCAAAGATGCGATATATGAATACTCGTTACATAAAAAAGTTTTCGCGCTGCCGGACACGTACAGTTTTAAAAGTTTGGTTTTGCATTTATTTCACGTCAACGGCTTTTTTTCGATGACTTGGATTCGGGAGTTGTATTGGACATTGGCAATTGATTGGCAATTTTATTTATTTCTGTGCGTCACTTTTTTCCTTATCAATCGGCGCGAGTGGTGGTTGCGCTATCCTATATATATTATCATCGCCTCAACCTATTTGATGGTGCCGGCAAACAACGTTTGGGCTTCTTTTTATTGTTTCGATTTTATCGCCGGCATTATGTTTTTTCATTTTACGCGCAATTATGTATTTCATTTAGAATTATTGGCGATGTGGTCGGCTTTGTTGTGTGTTGTTTATTTGAAAATGGGTATCAATCATTTTTGTTCGATTAGTACTGTCTGTTTTGTTTTATATTTTGTAAAAGCCGGCACCGATTGGTTTAGAGTTCTCGGAAAAATTTCTTATTCACTCTATCTCACCCACGCTTTCAGTGGTTGGACACTCATCAGCATCGCAGCATTATATTATCCGCACCTCGACGAAACGGTAAAAGCATTTATCATTTTTACGGCAGTGTTGGTGAGCATTCCATTTGCTTATTGGTTTTATTTATTGGTTGAAAAACCGACGGCAGTGTGGGCGAAAAATTAATTGGATAAGCGTGAACCACTTTCACTTATTTTTAACTAAAAAAATGTAAATAAAAAATTACTTTTGCGTTTCTATAGCGTATAAATGGTTGATGGTTCGGCTTTAATTCTTTTTTGAAATTCTTTTTGAGAAAAATTTCAAACTTAAATAATTTTTTCACTTTTTTTTATTTCAATAATTTTTTTTAATGAAAAATAATTTTTTAATCGCAACATTTATTTTTTTATTTGCTGCCTCAAATTTATTTTCACAAAACTCGGGTACACAAAAAATGGATACAGTAAGTTACAGTCTCGGTGTGCTGTTTGCACAAAATTTTAAATCCGGTGAAAAAGCGGCAATTGATGCCACTGCGATGGCACAAGGTTTTCAAGATGCTTTGGATGGCAAAGAAAAAATCAATACGCAACAAGCCAACAATTTATTCAGTCAGTATATGGCAAATTTGAACAAGAAAAAATTTGCATTAACGACTGAAAAATGTGAAAATTTCTTAGCAGCCAATGCAAAACGCCCGGGTGTAACTGTTACAGCGAGCGGGTTGCAATACGAAGTTTTGGTAAAAGGCACAGGACCGATACCTAAAGCGACGGATAAAGTTAAAACTCATTATCACGGTACGTTGATAGACGGAAAAGTTTTTGACAGCAGCGTACAACGCGGTCAGCCGATTGATTTTCCGGTAAACGGTGTGATTCAAGGTTGGCAAGAAGCCCTTCAATTAATGCCGGTAGGTTCTAAATGGAAATTGTTTGTACCGTACAATCTCGCTTACGGCGAACGCGGTTCAGGTAGTTCAATCGGACCTTATGAAGCATTGATTTTTGAAGTGGAATTGATTGCGATAAATCCAAATTAAATCAATGGTTAATAGTTAATGGTTAATGGCATTAAAATAATTAACCATTAACCATTAACCATTAACCATTAACCATTATGCGCATTGATATCATCTCGCTCGTACCGGATTTATTAATTAGTCCTTTGAACCATTCGATTCTGAAACGTGCGCAGCAAAAAGGGATTTTTGAATTGTACATACATAATTTGCGCGATTATGGATTAGGCGCGAGCAAACAATTAGACGATTATCAATATGGTGGTGGTGCAGGAATGGTGATGATGATTGAACCGCTAGCCAAATGTATAGAACAATTAATGTCGGAACGCCGTTATGATGAAGTAATTTATACAACGCCGGATGGTGAAACGTTGAAACAATCAACCGTCAATACGCTATCACTTAAAGAAAATTTGATTATTTTGTGTGGACATTATAAAGGTGTTGATGACCGTGTACGTCAAAAATATATTACAAAAGAAATTTCTATTGGCGATTATGTGCTTTCAGGCGGCGAATTAGCGGCGGCTATTATCGTAGATGCTATTGTGCGTTTAATTCCCGGTGTGCTGAATGATGAAACTTCCGCGCTCTTTGATTCTTTTCAAGATAATTTATTGGCTCCGCCGGTTTACACGCGCCCCGTCGAGTTCGAAGGTTTGAAAGTACCAGGTATTTTACTGTCCGGTCACGAAGCAAAAATTCAAGAATGGCGTTTTGAAGAATCTTTGAAAAGAACAAAAGAACGCCGACCGGACTTATTAAATGAAAAATGAAAAAAATTGTAAATTCAGAATAAATTCCGTTAATTTTGGTCAAAAATTTAATTAAAATGAAAAAAATATTTTTTTATTCGTTTTTTGCTTTAGCAATTGCAGCCGGTTGCAAGAACGATAACCAAAGCAGTTTGGTATCTAACGCTAATGCCGCGTCTATTTCTAATACCGGTAATAATGCTGCTGCATCTTCTACGACGAATGTTGCAACAACATCGTCAGCACCTGCTCAACAAATCGCGGCAAAAGTTGATCCTTTATCCAGTCAACTGACACCTTCCGTTTCACAAAACACAACGAATCCGAACGGCAAAGTAACTACCGTAAAATTCGAAGAGTTGAGTTATGATTGGGGTACTTTAGAGGAAGGAAAATCAATGACGCATATTTTTAAATTTAAAAACACAGGTAAAGAAGATTTAATTATCAGCGATGCCCGCGGCAGTTGCGGTTGCACGGTACCGGAATGGCCTAAAGAACCCATCAAAGCCGGAGAAAGCAGCGACATAAAAGTAGTTTTCAATTCGGCAGGCAAAGGTGGTGCGGTAAATAAAACAGTCACCATCACAGCAAATTCAGATCCTTCACCCATTACACTTGTTATTAAAGGAATAGTGGAGCCAAAAAAAGCAAGCAATTAATTAAGAATTAAGAAAACTATGTGAGCTTTGTCAGCTATGTGCCTATGTGGTTTAAGAATTAAGGTTACTAAAAAAAAATGCGCCACTTGATACCAAGTGACGCATTTTTTAATGAATAGTGTGAGTTATCAATTGTTAACTATCAATTGTCAATTGAATAATTATTTTTTCAAATTAGCCGGCACCTTCGGATCAATCGATTCGCAAATTCTTTTACC
>JAYTNA010000826.1:0-1454 GCA_043748865.1 Saprospiraceae bacterium | reverse complement strand
ATCGGACCGGCGGGGTTTCAACCCGCAACTACTTGGGAGATTCATCCGATTACTAAAATTACTTTCTTAAAATAAATTAATTGCTGCTAAACCGTTGCAACGATGGCTAAGCATTAAAAAAACTGTCGAAATCGATTTATATTATCCGCCAATTTTTTTGCTTTTTTGTTTGGTACGGTAAATTTTAAAAGTAACTCGTACCTTTGCGGCAGTATCATCAATAATTAAAATATTGATAATGCTTATAAATTATTTTTGCAAAACACAATACACTACAAACATCAAACTATGAGTAAATTATTGAAACAATTCGCGGTCGGTATACTATTTTTATCGTTTATCACTTTAAGTTGTAAACCTGCAACATTACAAACAGACACACGTACTGCTAACGATGCCATACCCGCCTTCAATGGACATTTCGGTTACGGCTCTAATATGGGGTTTTATAATCCTTATTCCGATATGCAACTCGCCGATATCGGTGCGCGAATCAATGTCCATGTGATGCGTCCGGCATTGGATGAAAAATTTTTAGAAAAATGGGGTTATGATATTCGCAGCGATTTGTTCCAACATTTCGGCGACTTGAATATGAACGAAAATACTTTATTTTTGGGTTATCCGAGTGCGGCACATCGCGACAATACCGTTTATTGCGGTAAAGATTCATCGGCGCTATTTGCCAATATGTACGAACCTATTTTTGATAACGGCGAAAACGGTACGCCGGTGAATGATAAAAACTATTACGCACTTTATGTTTATAAAGTCGTAAAAAAATATGGCAAAAACGTAAAGTTTTATGAAATCTGGAATGAACCGGATTATGCGACGACCGGCAAAACTGAAGCAACACCCGGCACACCCGGTTCGTGGTGGACAAGCAATCCTGATCCTTGCGAGTACGCACTGCACGCGCCGATTCAACATTATATTCGTTTGCTGCGAATCAGTTATGAAGTGATTAAAAGTATAGATGCTTCGGCGAATGTTTGTATTGGCGGTGTCGGTATTCCGAGTTTTTTAGATGCCGTGTTGCGACAAACGGATAATCCGAAAGACGGCACAGTGACGAAAGATTTTCCGTTAAACGGCGGTGCTTATTTTGATGTGTTAAGTTATCACGTTTATCCGCACATAGATAATTCTTTGCGCGCGTGGAACAACGCCACACAAACTTTCGATCAATTTCGCCATTCCGATCGCGCCGTTGCCGGTATATTCGATAGAAAAAATAAAATGACGGACGTGCTTAATAAATTCGGGTATAACGGCAGTACTTATGCGCAAAAACATTTCATCATCACTGAAACCAATATTCCCGCAAAACAATTCGGCGAATTTATCGGCAGTTATGAGGCGCAACGCAATTATGTGATAAAAGCACTCGTGAAAGTACAGCAAAACGACATTCTACAATTATATTTTTACAGTTTGGGTGAATTTCAAGT
>JAYTNA010000825.1:0-9598 GCA_043748865.1 Saprospiraceae bacterium | reverse complement strand
CCTACATGAACAACCGTCTTAATCTCATTTTTACATAAAAAAATGCCTTTAAAATTTTCGTCGCCGCTATTTCGTCTCGCTATTTTGGCGTTTATAGTGATTATAATTATTTTTTTTGAAAATTGCAACGAGAATCCGTACAAACAAGGCGGTATCTATTATGCGATGTACTGCCAAAATTGTCACATGGAAAATGGCGAAGGTTTAAAAGGTTTAATTCCGACTTTGGTGAAATCAGATTTTTTAATTAAACATCGTATTGAACTGCCTTGCATTATTCGCAAAGGTTTAAACGGTAATATAGAAGTGAATGGTTTCACTTATGGACAACAACAAATGCCGGCGAATAATAAACTTTCCGATTTTGAATTAACAAACGTTCTCAACTTTATTGAAACGAATTGGGGTAATACCGGTAAACTTTGGACAGTAGATGAAATAACGGAATATGCGAAAAGTTGTCCGCAGTTTCAATAATGGAATGGAATAGACTTACTGACGATAGACTTACTGATAATAGACAATATTCTTCAATTGTCCATCGTCAATAAGTCCATCGTCAGTAAGTCTATTATCGGCAAATCCAAAATCCAATAATCAAAATAATGTCCTTACACTTAGGAGAAAAACCAAAAGGCTCGCAAAGTTTATTACTCGGCTTCATCGGCTTACTCATTTTTTTAGGGATGTGGTGGGCTATAGCGGAATTTTTTTCGGAACAAAAACCGGTTTTAGCGCATTACGAAACACGATTAGATGCGGAGGGCATTAACCGCGATAGTTTGGCACGTGTTGATTCCATAGCTTTCGCCAATGCTAAAGAACACGTAAAAATTTATCCGATTTTGCCGCCACCGCATCGCGTGTTGATGAGTTTCAATGAACTTTTTACGAAAGACAATCTCATCAGCAATACGGCTTTTTCTGTGTGGCTGAACTTGAAAGGTTATTTTTGGGCATTACTTATAGCAGTACCGCTCGGTTTCATACTCGGATTATTTCCAATCGTGCGCGGTTTATTCGGTAGGCAAGTTGATGCTTTGCGTTATTTACCGTTGTCTGCACTCACAGGATTATTTATAATTTGGTTCGGTATTAACGATCAAATGAAGATTGCTTTTTTGGCTTTCGGTATTTTGGTTTATTTATTGCCCGTTGTCGTAACGCGCATTGATGAAGTAGATGATGTTTATAAAACGACCGTTTTTACTTTGGGTGCAAATATTTGGCAAACTATCAGAACGGTTTATTTGCCCGCCGTTTTTGCAAAACTGATTGACGATATTCGTGTGCTTACCGCCATTTCTTGGACGTATATTATTATTGCTGAACTTTTAAATCGCACAAAAGGTATCGGGTCTCTTATTTTTCTGAAAGGTAAACAAGGACAAATTGATAAAGTTTTTGCCATTTTAATTGTGATTGTACTGATTGGTTTTTTGCAAGACCGTGCGTTTGCTTATCTCGACAGAAGATTAAATCCGCACAAATATTTTCCGATTGCTCCGGATGGTTTATCGGAAACGCGCTATGGTATTTTCACAATTTTGGGTGCATTAACTTTAAAAATTTTGCAAGAAATTTTTGCACCTGCTTATACGGATACGATGTGGCAATTAGTTGGCATTATTTGCGTTGCTGCTGTATTGATAATTTTATATGGAGAATATAAAATTAGAAAAAAATGAACAAATTTTAGAATTTGTTATTGGTGTCTGACAATAACAAATTGGCCATTAACAATTAACAATTAAAATGGGGATATCTTTTTTAAATACAGCTCTGCCCGACATTGTTCAACTAAAAAATGTCGGACAAAGTTACGACGACGGGAAAAGTTGGGTGATTAAAGACCTCGATTTTTTAATCGAAGACAAACCGACGCAAGGGCAATTTGTCGTCATACTTGGTATGTCCGGTTGCGGTAAATCCACTTTGTTGCGCTACATCGCCAATATTCAAAAACCAACGACCGGTGAAGTGCATATCAATGAAAAATTAATGTCCGGCAACGAGCGCGTTTCTATGGTTTTTCAGCAATATTCATCGCTGCCTTGGTTGACGGTTTTAGAAAATGTCGCACTCGGTTTGCAATTGAAAGGTGTTTCCGAAAAAGAACGGAACGTGAAAGCGATGGAAATGATTGAACTTGTCGGCTTAAAAGGACACGAAACGAAATACGCACAATACCCGACACTTTCCGGCGGACAATTGCAACGTGTGGCAATCGCGCGCAGTTTGCTTTCCAATCCGGATATTTTATTGATGGACGAACCTTTCGGCACACTCGACATTAATACGCGACTGCAAATGCAGGATTTATTACTTGAAATTTGGCGAAAATTTCGCACGACTATTATTTTCGTCACACACGATATTTCGGAAGCCGTTTATCTCGGTGATGATATTTATATTATGAAATTGCCGCCGTCGCAATTTGTCGAACATATTCATGTGGATTTGCCGCTCAATCGCACCCGCGATTTGAAACGCACACAACGTTTCACCGATTTGGTACAAGAAGTGGAAGATAAAATGATTGCAGTTTCTAAAATATAATTAAGAATTCAGAATTAAGAATTTAAGATAACAATTTTTGATTTTTAACTCTTAATTTTTAATTATTAATTTCCATGTTCTCCACCGCTTTCCAAGTTCTCGGCTACGATATGAGTTGGTTAGAATTCGTTTCTACCCTCGCCGGACTACTTGCTGTTTGGCTCAATGCGCGTGAAAAAATAATTAATTGGCCTATCGGTTTATTAAATGTCGCCGGAGCGTTTGTACTTTTTTATCAATCGCAATTGTATGCCGATATGTTTTTGCAGATTTATTTTTTCATTACCGGCATTTACGGTTGGTGGTTATGGTCGAAAAGAAATAAACAAACAGATGAAAAAGAAGTCGTGATTAGTTTTATGACACAACGTCAACGTATTAGTTGGTTAATCGCTGTAACTTGCGCTACTATTTTTTTGACTTATATCGTGCTGCACCTCAACTCTTGGTTGCCGAAATACTTCCCGAGTTCGGCAGCTTTTCCGGTCGCAGATACTTTGATTTGGACAATGAGTATGGCAGGTAATTTTTTGCTGACAGAAAAAAAAGTAGAGGCGTGGATACTTTGGGTTTTAGTAGATATTTTAGCTCCCGTTTTATACTTTCAAAAAAATTTAAAATTCGTTGCTTTAGAGTATATTATTTTTTTCGGCATTGCCGTTTATGCACTGTATCAATGGTGGATAATTGCAGTAAAGTCGAAGAAGAAATTTAAACTCTTACAGTAAAGTGTTTTTTTGCCTTTTTCAACGTCATAAATCCATATTCAATTAAAGTCTAAAATAAATTTCAATGAAAAAGTTTTTTTCTCTTCTCATATTTTCGATAAGTTTTATCGCCGGAACTTTTGCTCAAACACCCGATGCCGGCGAACAAAAAGCACCGGACCCGAAAGAAATGGCGCAATTTGAAACCGATAAAATGAAAAAAGGATTAATGCTCACCGATACGCAAGCTGTACAAGTACAGGTTGTAAACGTTAAATTTGCCGGTATGCGTATAGAAACGATCAACGAAGTAAAAGCTTCCGGTGATTTTTCTCAAATTCAAAATAAAGTGGACGGTCTCGAATTGGCGAGAACAGAAATGTTGCGCCCGATTTTGACGGAAGAACAGATGAAAAAATGGCCGAAATTGCGTCAAAGAATGCAAAACGAAATGATGAATCGCGGCAATAACGGTAATATGCACCATGGTTCGGGTATGCGCGGCGGTGGAATGCGCCCAAATGATTATGGTGTAAATCACCAATAATATTAGTTGTTAATTGTTAATGGTTAGTTGTTAAACAATAAGCGAGATAAAATCCCGAAAATTTTCCTATACACCTTTTCGCGAAGCGAAAACAGTTAGTAAAAAGTTTAAAAGGTACAAATGTTGTCGGATTTTATCCTGTTTTATGTATATTAGTATTTTCAAAAATAATAAAAAGCTGCGTAAAGGAATTTAATTTTCTTTACGCAGTTTTTTTTATATAATTTTAAAATCCAAAAATCCAAAAACCTAATTGCTTCGTATATAAAATTATTGACCGTATAAATAAAAAAAAAGGTCAATGAGTCTTATAAGTTCCATATTTATTAACTAAATTACAAAACTTTTAATCATGAAAAGAATTCCTCTTTTGCTGATGAAATCTGCAGTTGTTGCAGCGTTGGTTTCCGCTATCGGTTACTACGGCGTTGAGTCACGTTACTTAGAAGCATCGAGTCACCGCGAGGCTCCGTTGATTGCAACTGACCCGCAAGCTGACAATACCGATTTGTATGCGTTCCGCAGTCCGGACAATCCAAACACGGTAACTATTATCGCCAATTATATTGGCTTAGAATTGCCGCAAGGCGGACCAAATTATGCACAGTTTGGTACAAATATTAATTACGACATTCACGTAAAAAACAACGCTGTAACAAAAGGGGATGATATCACTTATCGTTTTACTTTTAACATCACCAATGAAGATCCGACAACTTTTTTCAATATTCGTTTAGGAAAACAAAATTTGAAAAATACTTACACGCTTCAAAAAAGTGTAAACGGTGGTGCTTTTACGACGATTGTAACAAATGGTGTTGTACCGCCGCCGAATATTGGTCCGCGTTCAATCGGTGATCCAACCGCAGGTCTCGGAAAATCTTATCAAACTTTAATGGATAACGCCATTATGAAAGCATCTTCCGGCGAAACAGTTTACGCTGGACCAGCTGATGATCCATTCTTTGCTGATATTGGTGGCATTTTCGATTTAGGTGGTGTGCGTCAAGGTACAGGTTTAGCGCGTGACGGTTTGGGTTGTACAAATGTTCACTCTATTGCTTTACAAATTCCTATTGCATCATTACAGAAAGACGGCAAAACTGTTGACCAAGCTAAAACTATTTTGGATGGTGATTTTGTAATAGGTGTTTGGGCTTCTGCAAGTCGCCAACAAATTAGAACAATTGATACAGTAAATTACACGATACCTGGTAGCGGTAATTATGTTCAAATCAGTCGTTTGGGTATGCCTTTAGCAAATGAAGCGATTATTCCGATTGGTATGAAAGACAAATGGAATTTTCAAACGCCTAACGCGAAAGAAAGTCAATTCGAAGGTTTTTATACAAATCCGGAATTAGCTTTGTACATGGATAATCGTTTCTTCGGTCCGGCTGTTCCGGGATTGAATCGCTTGCGTATTCAAACTAAATCTCAAACAGTTTTGGGTGCAGTTGATTTCGGTTACGGTAAAGATGGTTTAAATGTTATCAAAGGTCATCCGGCAACAAAAGGTACGGCTTTGGATACAGCACTTTTTGGAAATTATTTATTACGCGCCGGCAATCCGCGTTCGGTAGATATTTTACCGATATTTTATACAGGTGTGCCGAATTTAGCACCGTATCAATTAGCAGCCGGTAAAACACCTGGTAATCCGTTGACAGCAGGTAAACCTTTTATCAACAATTTTTTACCGACTTTCGGCGATATGTTACGCTTAAATATGGCAGTGCCTGTAACACCGCGCAACGATCCGAAATTTTCGAGTGAAGGTCTTCTTGCAGCAGCAGTTTTGGGTTTAACCGATCCGGCTTATACAGCGAATCAAAATATTCAAGCTATTCCGAACATGGATGGTTTCCCGAATGGTCGTCGTTTAGAAGATGATGTGACACGTATCGAATTACAAGCAGTGGGTGGTATCGTATTAGCGGCAGTAGGTTTATGGTATGATGATTGGACAATCGGACAATCACCTTTGACACCACAATTGTTACGCACATTATCTTTCAACACAGATATCGATCACAACGACAAACCGTTCCAAACTAAATTCCCTTATGTTGCCATACCTCACGACGGTACAGGTCCATGTAGCGGAACAATTGCCGGAACAAACTTTACAGGAAATGATTTGAAAGTTGGTACTGACAAAACAACTTTATTGAATAATTCAAAATTGGGTGTAAGTGCGCCGAGTGCAGTTATTCAAGTAGAAGGCAATCCTTTCAATAAAGAAACTAATTTTACTTATCGCCTAACAGAACAAGGTCACGTAAGTATCGCAGTTTATGATATGAAAGGTGCAGTCGTAAAAGTTTTGGAAGATAACGACAAAGCTGCCGGTATTTACAATTTACAATGGAATGCACAAAATCAAACTAATGGTTTATATTTTGTACGTTTATTAGTGAATGGTGAACAAGTGCAAACGGTTAAATTGAGTAAAACGGAATAATTTTTAATGATAAATGGCATTAAACATTTTTATTGTCATTCATCATTCATAAAATTTGCTTTTGTGTATATATATTCGGGCTTTTTACCTACTTGGTACTAAGCCCGATTTTTATTATTGGGCAGATAAATAAATAACAAATTTATTTATATTTGTCTCTCAAAACTCAATCAAGAAAATATATGTCCACAAAATTTTTTACGAACAGTGATGCGAATACTTTAATCAATAAATTTGAAGGTGTTTTTACTTACAATCCGAATATTCAATTTTTTGACGCGCTTGTCGGTTATTTCAGAGCGTCGGGTTATTTTCGTATCCGACCGTTTCTCGATAAAGTTCCGAATATCAGAATTTTGGTGGGCATCAGTGTAGATAAAATGATTGCCGACGCACATAAACAAGGTCTTGATTTTTTTAAAAACGACGAAAAAACAAAAGAAGATTTTATAAAAAAAATTAAAAAAGATATTGCTCAAGCGAATTACGATAAAGCAACCGAGACCGGCATCTTGCAATTCATTGACGATGTGATGGAAAAGAAAATTCAAGTTAGGGCGCATCCTTCCAGAAAAATTCACGCTAAAGTTTATATTTTTCGTCCGGAACCTTTTAATCAACACACGCCGTCAACCACTATTACAGGCTCATCCAACTTAACGGATCCGGGACTTGGTGCGGGTAATAATTTCAATTATGAATTTAACGTACAGCTTTCCGATTACGAAGATGTAAAATTTGCAACCGATGAATTTGAAAAACTTTGGAAAGAATCAGTTGATATACTCCCGGCAGATATTCAAAAGCTCAAAAAAATAATTTATACACACGAAGTCACGCCTTTTGAATTATACATCAAATTGCTGAGCGAGTATTTTGAAACTCAAGACCAAGTTGCGTATCATATTAATTTTGAAAAACCAAAAATAATTTGGATTGTGCTTTCGGACAAAGGTAAATTTGCTTATGATGATAAAGGCTATTACACAAATGATAGTTGTTTTATTATGACAGGCGAAAAACTTAAATATTTAATATCAATTTTAAATTCAAAATTAAGTGAATGATATTTTTCACAAATTTCTACAAGTTCGGGAATGGGAACCAATATGTGGAAAAAATATAAAATTGAGCAATTTCCAATTAAAATAGTTTCAGAAAATAAAATGCTTTCTTTTGAAAATAGTGTGAATCAAATTCTCGCACAAAAAGCGGAAGGCAAAGACACGCTTTTATTAGAGCAAGCGATAGACAACAAAGTGTATAAACTCTACGCCCTCACGTATGAAGAAGTAAAAATAATAGATCCGTTGTTTGGTTTAAGTCCGGCGGAGTATGAAAGCCTCATATAATTTACCGGAAGGCTTTGTATTTTTCTTTAAAAAGATTAATTTTGCTGAAGTAAAGAAATGTCGGGACTGCATTTATAAACATGCTGTACTAAAGACAGGACTAAGCGGGTTGATAAAACTTTGTAAATAAATTTAAAAGATTAATCAATGAATATCGCGGAATTAAAAATGGAAATGGTTGAGATAATTTCTCAAACTTATGACGCGCCAACCATTAACAAGCTTTATGCGAAAATCCATGAAATTATTGAAGCGGAAGAAGACGGTTGGAATGATTTATCATTAATTGAACAGAAAAAATTGGATGCGGCTATTACAGAAACTTATGACCCTACCAAACTTGTTTCCCACGAAGATGCTTTAAAAATGATAGATCAATGGTTAAAAAAATAGAATGGACAAAAACTTCTCTTGTAGATTTAAGTCAAATTTTGATTTATCTTAGAGATGAAGTTTCCGAGAATGCTTCTATTAAATTTGCCGGATTGGTGAAATTAAAAATTTCACAATTAGCTGATAATAATTTTGAGGGCAGATCTATACCTAACCGCAAGAGTATTCGATTTATATTACTCGGAAAATACCACCGTCTATATTATCGCCGTCATGGAAACATACTATACGTCACGCGATTTTATGATACGCGCCAAAATCCGAATAAACAACCTTATTAGAGGGGAAGGTGAAAAAAAACAACTCGAAATTTATTTTTTATTCATCACTGTTTGTTGAAGTCGAAGTCCAACTATTCAACGAAGCTAAATAGCGTTCATATCTTTCTTTGGCTTCTTGTTGGCGTTTTTCTTCGATTTCAAAAGCGCGTTGTTCGAGGGTTTTATCGAAAACGTCATGTTCAAAAAAATGATTTTTAGGTTCGGGTACGAATTGATTTACTTTTATTTCATCTTCTTCAAAATCATCTTTGTAAAAATACGCCACCAACAAACCGACAATCACGCCAATGAGATGACTTTCCCAACTGATGTTGTGCGATAAAACTTCTTTCGTCGGCAGTACGCCTTCAATCATACCGTTATAAAACAACATCACCAACAAAGATAAAATAATGCCGCGCACACTTCTTCTAAAAATACCGAGGGAAAAAACGAAAGAGGCCAAACCATAAACGACATAACTCAAACCGATATGAAAAGCTAAAGTTTGTGCAAAAATCCAAATTAAAAAACCGGAAACAAAATAGATTATAAAAAAAGACAGGAGTGCGACACGCGGATAGAAATATATAATAGCCGTTGCTAAAACTAAAAAAGGAATGGTATTGGAAAATAAATGCGTGAAATCGGCATGAAGAAGCGGTGCGAAAAAAATACCCGCCAAACCAAATCGTTCTCGCGGATAAATGCCGTAATTACCCCATTCTGTTCCGAAAATAAACTGAATTAAGTGAATCGCCCAAATAAAGGCGATAAAAATTACCGGCGGTACAATACTTTCTAACCAAGTAATGTGTTTTTTTTCGGCTGAATAAGTTTCGTAGTTCATAATTTTTTTTAGGTATTGGTATTGGGTATTGGGTAAAAAGTAAAACCTAGTACCAATACCTAATACCTAATTATTTATCTTTGACGCCCATCGGGTCTAAATCTTTTAAAACTTTTTTATACACTTGAAATAATCTGTCCGGATTGTGTTCGAGTATAGACATCGTTGAATCAAAATCTTTTTTATTGGTGTGATACTTTTCAAAAATTTGATTGTAATATTTTTTTCCGAGCGAGTCCTTCACAAAAACATTTTCTTGATCGAGAGCCGCTTCTACTTTATGAATGTCATCTAATATTAACACCAAATTTTTTTCGTCAATCGGAAGCTTTGCATTATTTTTTTTACACGAAAAAAAAAATGGGCTTAAAAAAAATAAAAAAATAAGATTATTTTTTTTCAAACTGTTTTTAAAATTTTCTTTTCCGAAATTTTTTTTTTCAAAAATATTTTTCATTTTTTTTTT
>JAYTNA010000824.1:0-10137 GCA_043748865.1 Saprospiraceae bacterium | reverse complement strand
AGAATATCGGTTAATATTCAACGCAAAAGATAAGAATTCTAAACATAAAAGAATAAGTCTAACCGTGAAACTTATTTCTTTTTCATTCCTTAAATATTGAAAAATTAAAAAACGCGCCTCAGTTTTGATGCGCGTTTTTTAATTCCGGCAGAGACAAAAAAAACCCTGTCAACTAACGTGGACAGGGACAAAACAAAAAACAAACACTATGAACAAACACTATCTTAATTCGAGAGAATTTTTATTTTTATTACTTAAATAAATTAAGCATCATATAGAATATTATTTCAATAACTGTGCCAAATTTTTTTTTATTGCGTTTTTTTCTAAAATAATTTCTAAAACAAATTTAGGTGAAAGAAAATCAATTAAAAACGATCTTTTAATAAATCTGTGACAATATTAATGGAAATAAACTAATTTTAGGCTATTCCGTATTTTTTTTTCAATTTAATTTTCCTTTCTAAATATTTGATAGAAAGTCAATTATGTAATTGGGTGAAATACAATCTCTTTTTCAATTTAGCGCGAAAAATTATTTAATCGAATAATTGTGACACGACAGCGCAAATTTAATTACCATATTAAAGTTAGTTCAAGATTTTATTTTTTTATAATTTGACGCACAATTTTTTTAATTCGACACAAATGATGAAAAATAAATTTGGTTCTGAAATATGCTATTTTTCTAACTCCTCAAAACACTTAAAGGCGATGCGGTAATTATTTTTCGCGTATTCAATAAGCCGATGACGACGACTAATGCTGCGATACCGACGGTAAAAATTAAAAGCGGTTGCCAATCAATCACAAACGCTGTACGGAAAACAAAACGCGCTAATGCCCAACTCGCTATTAAAGACAAAATAGTACCCGTAATCGTTGAAAGAATGCCGACCCACAAATATTCTAAACCGTTTATGAGCAAAATAGTTGAACGCGACGCACCGAGCGTCCGTAAAATAACACTGTCGCGCAAACGTTGCGAGTGGCTCAATAAAAGTGAACTGATTAATACGATGAAACCGGTCACGATACTGAAACTCGCCATGAACCTTATTATGTACGTTATTTTCGTCAAAATAGTTTCAACAGTGCGTAAAATCATAGTGACATCTACCATAGATAAATTCGGAAATGATTTTACCAATTGCGATTGTATTTTTCCGGATTGATTCGCATCACGCGTGCGCGTTACGACTACGTAAAATTGCGGGGCTTTTTCTAAAACGCCGGACGGAAACAGCACTAAAAAATTAGTTTGCACTTTATTAAAATTGACTTCTCTGATGCCGGTAACAACAGTGCGCACCACCACACCTTGCACATTGAAAGTTAAATGCGCACCGATATCTACTTTCATCGTCTGCGCGATATTATCTGCGAGTGTGATGCCTACGGTTCCGTCCGAATTAAATCCGGGTGTCGGCATTTTTCCGCGCAAAAGTTTTTCGCTGTTCGTGAGCGTGTCTCGATAAGTGACGCGATATTCGCGATTAAAAGCAAACGCAGACGTTTTTTTATCTGAGGAATCGAGCGCGTTTTTTTCACGGGTAAGATTATTAATGGCTTCTAAGCGGATAGTAATCACCGGCACAATTTGTTTCACCGGCATTTTATTTTCGCCGATAATTTTCAAAACACTGTCGCGTTGCGTGTGTTGAATATCGAACACAATCATATTTGGTTGATCTTGTTCACCGGAAATTGTGATTTGATGCGTCAATAAATTTTGAATTTGTGTCAGCAGAATAATAAAAAACGTACCCAATCCGATACTCGTCATCAGTGTGCGCGTTTGATTATTCGGACGATATAAATTGGCAATACTTTGGCGCAAATTATATGTCCACGACGGCGACAATATTTTTTTCACAACGAACATTAGCAACCAAGCCATGCCGGATAAAATTCCGAATGCCAATAATACACCGACAATAAAATAAATACTGTTGCGCGCATCACCTGTTTGCCAATATGTGAAGAGTAACGTAAACAAAGCAATCAGTGCATAAACGCCGTACACTAAAAAATCATGTTGCTGCGGTTCGTCGTCGGATTGAACGCGCAGTGTGCGCATCGGCGAAGTTTGTCGAATCGCAAGCAACGGCGGCAAGGCAAACAATATTGCCATAATTTCGCCGATAACGATGCCTTGAAAAATTGATTTCCATGAAACAGCATTACTGACGTTTTCAATCGGCAAAAAATCTTTTAAAATAATCGGCAGTGTATATTGAATGAGCGAACCGATTGCCGCGCCGACAACCGCGCCGACCAAACCCATAAAAGCAATTTGCAACAAAAAAAGCGTGAATGCTTGTGTTCCGCTCGCGCCGATTGTACGCAAAACAGCCACTGTCGGAATTTTTTCTTGAACGAAAACTGTGACAGCACTCGCCACACCCAAACAACCGAGCAAAATAGAAATAAAACCAATAAGTCTGAAAAAAGTAGTAAGGCGTTGGAAAGTTTCCGATGTGCTTTTTTTTCTGTCCGCGACTGTTTCTATCGTGAATTTGGCATCTTCTAATCTTTTTTTGAAACGTTTTGAAATTTTTTCGGCATCCGCAGTCGCCGGTAACTTATAAAAATAACTGTACTCAACGCGACTGCCGCGTTGTAATAAACTCGTCGAATCAAGAAACGCCATCGGAATAAAAACTGCGGGAGCCACACTCGCTTGCATACCTGTTCTTCCGGGCGAAGAAATTACGCTGCCGATAATTTCATAACTGTTACCGCCAATTAAAACCGAATCGCCGCGCACCAAATCGAATTGCGCGTACAGACTTTGATCTGCCAAAGCATTATTATCTTTCAATAAATCGTCTGCCGCTTTTTCGGGTTTAGTTTCTATGGCACCATAAAATGGATATTTTCCGCGCACCGCGCGCACGTTCACCAAACGCGGTTGCAAAAGATTTTGAAAAAGTCCGATACTCACAAAACTCACCACATGAGCGCGTTCACCCGGAATACTGTCCAAAATTTTTGAAACGCTGTCCGGCGGAGCCGTTAAACCGGTTACGCTGATATCCGCACCCAAAAGTTCTTTGGCTTGTTTATCAATATCCGACTGTAAATTTTCACTGAACGAATTTATCGCCACCAAACCCGCAATACCCGCAGTAATACTCGCGACAAACAAAAACAAACGCAAAATACGTCGGCGACTTTCGCGCCACGCCCAAAAAAGTAATCGAGAAAAAGACATGAATTTCTTATCGGTCAGAAGTGATGTGAACTAACGCGATAATTTAAAAGACGAATTTTTGAACGGGATATTTCAAAAAGGGGTTGTGTTTGATATAAAATTGTAAAGAATTCTTGCCCGCACTTATATGAATACTTTTAAAAAAAGCGCGCCGCTCCTCTTAAGCCATTCTGCCGGTGAAGCCGGCACGATTTGTTGTCAATTTAATTTTGGTCAAACGCTTTGTTTATCACCAACACACACAAATTCGATTAAATTTGTGGCTTAATTATGATTTAACTTTACATTCAGGAATCAGAAATTTTAAAATCAAAACAAATGATGCGTCACTTATTACTCTATTTATTTTTAATTGTTTCAACTTCGGCGAACAGTCAACCCGAAACTTATGCGGAAAAATTAGGCTATCCGAAAGGTGCGAAAGTGGTGATCTTACACGTAGATGATGTCGGTATGTCTTATGACTCGAATGAAGGCGCGATACAAACTTTGGAACACGGTATTACCAACTCCGTCAGCGTAATGATGCCTTGCGGTTGGGTACCCGGTTTTATGCACTATTTAAAAGCACATCCGAAGGTAGATGCAGGTATTCATTTGACTTTAACTTCGGAATGGGAAAATTATCGCTGGCAACCATTATCGGGAAATGAAAAAGTAAAAGGACTCGTTGATAACGAAGGCGCATTTCACCACAGTGTTGAAGAAGTTGTGAAGCACGCCACAGCTGATGAAGTAGAAAATGAAATCCGCTCACAAGTGGAGCGGTTTCGCCGGTTCGGTGTAGAGCCGACGCATTTGGATTCGCACATGGGGACGTTGTTTGCTACGCCGGTTTTTCTGGAACGTTATCTGAAAGTAGGTATGGAAAATAAAATTCCGGTAATGTTTCCGGGCGGTCATTGTACTTTAATCGGGCAATTGAGAAAATCTAAACCCGAAGAAATAAAGCAATTTCAAGTTGTCGGACAAAAACTATGGCAAGCCGGTTTACCTGTTCTCGATGATTTATATCCGGACAGTTATATTTGGAAAACGCCTGAAAAAAAAAATATTAAGAATAAAGATTTGCAATCTTTCAGAACAAAACAATACATAGATATGCTCAAAAATTTAAAACCGGGCGTGACCATGGTGATTACACATTGCACAGTTTTAAGCAATATATATCAACACATCTCAAAAGACAGTACCACACGCAAAGGCGATTTCTTAGCACTGATGGACCCGAAATTAAAAGATTTTATAAAAAAAGAAGGCATTGTTTTAACGACTTGGCGAGAACTCATGCTAAGAAGGCAGAAAATTAAATAATTGAAATAGGTTTTAATTTTTCTTTTTGAAAAATTTTGGTTCGTTAAAAATTTTACCGGAGTAAATTACTTTACAGACTTTGCGACTCCCTTTGCGTTCCTTGCGTTTAAATTAACTGCAAAGTCAGCAAAGTTTTTCGCAAAGTTCGCAAAGTAAAAACTGTGCTATTAAATTTTTTTTTGAAATTTTTTTTTGAAATTTTTTTTCGTTTTGAAAAAAATTCATACATAAAAAATAATTAAATTAAATTTCCTACTTTTGAACTTCATTGTATTTGTTTAGCGAAACCGCGAAAGCGGTTGTTTTACGCACACTAAACACATACACCTCATTGAAGTTTGGAAATAATGCAAGAGACAAACAACGACAAACAAGTAAAATCTAAAAAGCGCGTAGCTGACCATGGCGAAGTTTTTACTTCCGAACGTGAAGTAAACGCAATGCTCGATTTGGTAAAACAAGAAACAGAACGCATTGAATCGCGTTTTCTGGAACCGGCTTGCGGTACGGGAAATTTTTTAGTCGAAATTTTGAGACGCAAATTAGCGGTGGTAGAAAGCAGATACCATGCCGGACAATTAGATTGGGAACGATACGCCGTCATCGCCGTATCGAGCATTTATGGCGTGGATATTCTCATAGATAATGTACAAGAGTGCAGAGTGCGATTGTTTCAAATTTTTGATACGCAGTACGAACAACTTTTTAAAAAAAATTGCAAAAATGAGTGCAGAAAATCGGTGCGATTTATTTTAAGCCGGAACATTTTGTGGGGCGATGCGTTGAATTTAAAAACACCCGACGCGCAAGCTGCACCCATTGTTTTTTCGGAATGGAGTCCCGTCAACGGCAGTCTTATTAAACGCCGCGATTATACTTTGGCAAATTTACTGCAAAGCCAACCGATTGACGGTATGAATTTATTTTCCGATTTGGGTGACAAAGCATTTATTCCGACACCGGTGGCAGATTTTCCACTCATCCATTTTTTAAAACTTGGCGATGATGGCGACACTTCAAACGAATTATAACCCGGACGTACTCACTTGTCTCGCTAATTTGAGCAATGACGAAGTTTTTACGCCCCCCGTATTAGCCAATCAAATCTTGGATTTGCTGCCGCCCGAAATTTGGAGCGACAAAAACGCCACGTTTCTCGATCCGGTTTGTAAATCCGGCGTGTTCCTGCGCGAAATTGCGAAACGTTTGATGATCGGTCTTGAAAAACAAATACCCGACACTCAACAACGCGCCAACCATATTTACAAAAATCAAATTTTCGGCATCGCCATTACTGAACTCACCTCGCTACTGTCGCGCCGAAGTTTGTACTGTTCTAAAACCGCCAACGGCAAATACTCCGTTTGCGAAACTTTTGACAACGAACAAGGCAATATTGTTCACGACCGTATCGAACATACTTGGCACAACGGCAAATGTAATTACTGCGGTGCAAGTCAAGAAGTGTACGACCGAGACGATGCGCTCGAAACTTACGCCTATCAATTTATTCACACCGACAAACCGGAACAACTCTTTAATATGAAATTTGATGTCATTGTCGGGAATCCGCCGTATCAATTAAGTGATGAAGGATTTGGAAGAAGTGCATCTCCAATTTATCAACGATTTGTGCAACAAGCGAAAAAATTAAACCCGAGATATTTAACCATGATCATTCCTGCGCGTTGGTATTCCGGCGGAAAAGGTTTAGATGAGTTTAGAGCCGAGATGTTAGAAGACAATAGATTAAGAGAAATACATGATTTCCCTGTAGCTACTGATTGTTTTGCCGGCGTCCAAATAAAAGGTGGCGTTTGTTATTTTTTATGGGATAGAGATAATAAAGGTTTATGTAAGGTCAGTACGCATAAGCAAGATTCTATCATATCTACAATGGAAAGACCTTTACTTGAAGAGAAAGGTGATACATTTATCAGATACAATGAAGCAATTTCGATACTAAAAAAAGTTCAAACATTTAAGGAAGAATCACTTAGAAAAAAAATAAGTTCAAGTAAACCATTCGGTTTAAGAACCAATTTTCAAGGAAAATCAAAACCTTTTACAGATTCGATTACACTTTATCAAAATGGAGGTATTGGCTATGTCAAAAAAGAAGAATTAACCAGCAGTATCGAAATTTTAAATTTTTATAAAGTATTTATTCCGCCATTAGGAAGTGGAAGCGATTCATTTCCACATCCAATTCTTGGCAAACCTTTCGTAGTTGGTCCCAATAGTGCTTGTACGGAAACTTATTTGGTTGCAGGCGTTTTCACTAACGAAAAACAAGCCATTAATTTAGCAGGATATTTAACAACTCGTTTCTTACGTTTTTTAGTTTTATTAAATAAACCCGCTCAACACGCCACAAGTAAAGTTTATTCCTTCGTTCCACTCCAGAACTTCAACGAATCTTGGACGGACGAAAAACTTTACAAAAAATACGGTTTAACTGCGGAGGAGATAGCGTTTATAGAATCTATGATACGCCCTATGGAAAATATAAAATAAAACAGAAAACAATGGAACACAAACAACAAATAGTATCCGGTTTAGTTTCTGAGATTACGCAACTGATAACGACAAGCAGGGAGCGCGTTGCTGTTACTGTAAATTCAGAAATGACGCTGCTTTATTGGAGTGTCGGAAAACGCATCAATGAAGAAGTTCTAAAAAACAAGCGTGCCGAATACGGCAAACAAGTTGTAAAGTTGCTTTCAGATCAGTTAACACTTGAGTTTGGAAATGGTTGGAGTGAACGCCATTTAAGACAGTGTATGCAATTTGCGAGCGTTTATGCCGAGGAATCAATTGTCTACGCACTGCGTATACAATTGAGTTGGACGCATTTAAGAGCTATTATTTATATGGACGATCCGCTGAAGCGCATGTTTTATACCGAAATGTGTAAAATAGAGAAATGGTCATCTCGGCAATTACAAGAGCGCATTCAATCTATGCTTTACGAGCGTACTGCTATCAGTAAAAAACCTGAGCAAACCATTTTAAATGAACTTGAAATGCTGCGCGACGAAAAAAAATTGAGTTCGGATTTAGTTTTCAGCGATCCTTATTTTTTAAATTTTTTAGGATTAAAAGATCCGTATTCAGAAAAAGATTTAGAAACTGCTATTGTTGCTGAGTTGTAACGATTTATTATTGAATTTGGTTCTGATTTTGCATTTATGGCGCGGCAAAAACGCATAACGATTGACAATCGCGATTATAAAATGGATTTACTATTCTTTCATCGCAGGCTGAAATGTTTGGTAGTGATAGATTTAAAAATTGGAGACTTCGATGCAGCATACAAAGGGCAAATGGAACTGTATTTGCGCTATTTAGAAAAATATGAACAAGTTGAAGGCGAAAACTCTCCCATTGGTTTAATTTTATGCACGGGAAAAAATCCGGAACACGTCGAATTGCTTCAATTAGAGAAAAGCAATATTAAAGTGGCAGATTATTTCACCATTTTACCTTCTAAAGAAATTTTATTAGAAAAATTACACCGTGCTATTGCGATTGCCGAAAATACTTTCTACTCGCGCCAAAATTTTGATCAATGAATAAAGAATTTTTTCCGCTTCGACCCGATGCAACGCCAACCATTTATGCCTACGAAGATACGCACCCGCAATACACAGGTTTGCTCAAAATTGGTTTCACTACGCGCGATGCACAAACGCGGGTGGCACAACAATATCCGATTATAAAACCCGGGGCATTGCCGTACAAAATTGTTTTAGAAATGTCGGCGATGCGCAACGATGGCAGTGCGTTTACCGATCATGACGTACATCGGCATTTACGAAAACAAGGTATAAAAAATCCGGATGGCGAATGGTTTGCTTGTACGGTAGAAAAAGTAATTGCAGCTATACTCGCCATAAAAACCGGCGAAAAAAATGAAGATAATCGCATACTCGATTTTGAAATGCGTCCGGAACAAACGCAAGCCGTAGAAAAAACGATAGCCTATTTTAATAGTTTCAAAAAAGAAAACCCCGACAAAACGCCGCACTTCCTCTGGAATGCTAAAATGCGTTTCGGAAAAACATTTGCCGCGTATCAACTCGCCAAAAAATCCGGATGGAAAAAAATATTGGTACTCACATTTAAACCCGCAGTGCAAAGTGCTTGGGAAGAAGATTTACAAACACATATTGATTTCGCCGGCTGGCAATTTATTTCGCGCAAAAGTTTACATTTCGAAGTTGCCGACAAAACAAAACCGTTTGTCTGCTTCGGTTCTTTTCAAGATTATCTCGGCACAAATGATGCGGGCGGTATAAAAACGAGAAACGAATGGGTACACGCTATCAATTGGGATTGCGTTATTTTTGACGAATACCATTACGGTGCTTGGCGCGACAGTTCTAAAGGGCTTTTTGATAATAAAGAAGCCATCAAAATCGAAAAAGGAGATGAAGTAGAATTTTTTGACAAAACTTTAGAATCTTTCGATGAAGGTAATATGCCCATCACGACCAACGCTTATTTGTATTTGTCCGGCACACCTTTTCGAGCAATTGCCTCCGGTGAATTTATTGAAGAACAAATTTTCAATTGGACTTATTCCGATGAACAACGCGCAAAAGAACTTTGGCAAGGCGAAAAAAATCCTTACGCCGCATTGCCGCGCATGGTAATGCTGACGTATCAATTACCGGATGCTATTCGCGAAATTGCTATGAAAGGCGAGTTCAACGAATTTGATTTGAATGTTTTCTTTTCTGCTGAAGGCATCGGTGCATCGGCAAAGTTTAAATATAAAAACGAAGTTCAAAAATGGTTGGATTTAATTCGTGGTGCGTTTTCGGAAACAACGATTGATAATTTAAAATTAGGTGCGGAAAAACCACCCATGCCTTTTTCGGATACGCGCTTATTAAAAATTTTATCACACACGTTTTGGTTTTTGCCGACAGTAGCAGCGTGTCAAGCTATGAAAAATTTAATGGCACAAAAGCAAAATAAATTTTATCACGATTATGACATTGTAGTTGCTGCCGGCACGAGTGCCGGTATCGGTGTCGAAGCCTTGCCGCCGATTTTAAAAGCAATGGACAATCCGTTGAAAACAAAAACGATTGCACTTTCGTGCGGTAAATTAACAACGGGCGTTTCCGTAAAACCATGGACCGGTATTTTAATGCTCCGCAATTCATCGAGTCCGGAAACGTATTTTCAGGCAGCATTCCGCGTTCAAACGCCTTGGACAATAAAAAATCCGGACAGTACATCACCGAATAGAGAAGAAATAATAAAAGAAACCTGTTATGTTTTTGATTTTGCACCCGACCGCGCCCTGCGACAAATTGCAGATTACAGTTGCCGTTTGAACGTAGATGAATCGAATCCGGAAAAAAAAGTAGCAGAGTTTATTCATTTTTTACCGGTACTCGCTTACGACGGCAGTTCGATGAAACAAGTAGATGCCGCCGGCATTTTAGATATGGCAATGAGCGGTACAACCGCTACACTTTTAGCACGCCGTTGGGAAAGTGCTTTGCTCGTCAACGTGGATAATAATACTTTGCAACGTTTGATGAACAACAAAGCAGCGATGGAGGCATTGATGCGTATCGAAGGATTCA
>JAYTNA010000823.1:0-1902 GCA_043748865.1 Saprospiraceae bacterium | reverse complement strand
ACAGGTCGCGACCTGTCCCTGCATAATTGAAACCACATACGTTCTTTTATTAAAAAATATTTGATGAATTCAATTGAAAAAAAGGGAGATGCATTTGTGCGTTTACTCAATATTATGGACGAATTGCGCGAAAAATGTCCATGGGATAAAAAACAAACGTTTGAAACGTTGCGTAATTTAACCATTGAAGAAACTTATGAGTTAGCAGATGCCATCAGCGAAAAAGATTTGAACGGCATCAAAGAAGAAGCCGGCGATTTATTTCTGCATTTAGTTTTTTATGCTAAAATGGGTGAAGAACAAACCGCTTTCGATGTAGCCGACGTTTTAAATAGTGTTTGCGACAAACTTATTCACCGTCATCCGCATATTTACGGCGATGTGGTTGTTGATGGCGAGGAAGATGTGTTGCGTAACTGGGAAAAATTAAAACTTAAAGAAGGAAAAAAAAGTGTACTGCAAGGCGTTCCTAAATCTTTACCCGCGACGATTAAAGCGATGCGTATGCAAGAAAAAGCAGCAAAAATCGGTTTCGATTGGGAAACAAAAGAACAAGTATGGGATAAAGTAGTAGAAGAAATTTCTGAATTGAAAGAAGCCCTTCACGAAACGCAAAAACGCAAAGAAGACGAATTTGGCGATGTCATGTTCGCACTTATCAATTACGCGCGTTTTATTGGCGTTGATCCGGAATCGGCATTGGAAAGCACGAACAGAAAATTTAAAAAACGTTTTGAGTATATTGAAACACACGCACTCAAACCACTCGATGCAATGAGTTTATTTGAAATGGATGCCTTATGGAACGAAGCGAAAAAGGTATGAGGTTTTGGGTATTGGGTATTGGGTATTAGGTATTGGAAAAATTAAAACCTAATACCCAATACCTAAAACTCAATACCTAAAACCTTTGCGTGATATTTGCGTGATAAGTGCTGTATATCTTTGCCTCATAAAAATATTTTTAACATGAAATTCATATTATTTTCTGTTTTCACAGCAATTTTAGCTTGCAATGCGACTACTCCAAATGCTACGCAACAAGCAAATTCAACAACCGCCACTACTCTACCGGAAAAAATTTCGGAACTGGAAATGCCGTTTGATACAATAAAAAAAATAACAAAAACTCCGGACGAATGGCGCAAACAACTCGGCGATGGTTTGGTTTTTAATGTTTTACGCGAAAAAGGAACTGAACGTGCTTTTTCCGGAAAATATGTGGATAATCATGAAAAAGGCACTTACTATTGTGCGGCTTGTAATTTACCGTTGTTTAAAAGCACAACAAAATTTGAATCCGGCACAGGTTGGCCTTCTTTTTTTCAATCCATTAGCAAAAATAATGTCGCTGAAATAGTTGACAACAGTTACGGTATGTCGCGTACAGAAGTAGAATGCGCGCGCTGCGGTGGACACTTAGGTCACGTTTTTGAGGACGGACCTAAACCGACAGGCTTGCGTTATTGTATGAATTCGGTGTCGTTAAATTTTATTGCGGATAAAAAATAAGGAAATGAAAATTGAGTAGTGTATAAAAACAAGTGCTGCCTCGTAATGAAGCAGCCCTTTTGTTTTCTCTCAGCCTTAAGTACTCGGTTGTAAAAACTTTCTCAGGATATGTTGTTTGTTGAAAAAACCAAACCGAAAACTTTTAATTAATGTTTATGGTATTATAATTTATTGACAGTGCAAAATAAATACTTTTTTTCGTTAAAGTATATACCTTTTATTAGGTATTTTTATTTTTTGGGAATAATTGTATCAAAATAGCTCACCGTACTGCCACTCCACACACCTAAACCGCCTGCTATATTGTGTTTTACTTTTGTGTAAGAAGAAAAAGGTCCGCCATTTCTCGCATTATATTCGAGTGTATTCCAAAAATCAAACGTGGCTTTA
>JAYTNA010000822.1:0-10107 GCA_043748865.1 Saprospiraceae bacterium | reverse complement strand
AAAATCAATTATTAAAAATAATAGCGTTCAAGATTTTTTACCGCTTAACGGTACCGACTATATTGAGTTTTATGTCGGCAATGCCAAACAAGCTGCTTTGTTTTACGAAAACGTTTTTGGTTTTGAAATCATCGCTTATTCCGGACCGGAAACCGGTGTGCGCAACCGCGCGTCTTATGTTTTAAAACAAGGAAAAATTCGATTGGTATTAACGGCTTCGATGTTTCCGGAATCTGAAATCGCTGATCACGTGCGTAAACACGGCGACGGCGTAAAAGTAATGGCACTTTGGGTGGATGATGCGACAAAATCTTTTCGCAATACAATCAGTCGCGGGGCGATACCGATTGAAAATCCGAAAAAAATAAGTGATAAACACGGAGAAGTTATTACTGCTTCAATAAAAACTTACGGCGATACTATTCATACCTTTGTTGAACGCAAAAATTATCGCGGTGTTTTTTTGCCGGGTTATGTAGCGCGTTCGTCAAAAAGTTTTAGAGGTGATGCAGGGCTGATGTACGTGGATCATTGCGTCGGCAATGTCGAACTCGGCGATATGAATCGGTGGGTAAAATTTTATGAAGATGTGATGGGTTTTAAACTATTATTAACGTTTGATGATAAAGATATTTCTACGGAATACTCGGCGTTGATGTCGAAAGTGGTTTCAAACGGTAACGGCTATATCAAATTTCCGATTAACGAACCGGCGCAAGGCAAAAAGAAATCGCAAATAGAAGAATACCTCGATTTTTATAAAGGTCCCGGCGTTCAACACATTGCAGTAGCTACCAATAATATCGTTCGGACCGTCACCGAATTAAAAAATAGAGGCGTAGAGTTTCTAAGTATTCCCAGCAATTATTACGACGAACTTTTACAACGCGTCGGACGTATTGATGAAGACTTAAAGTCGTTGCGTGCTTTAAATATCCTCGTGGACCGAGATGAAGAAGGTTATTTGCTTCAAATTTTTACAAAACCGGTGCAAGATCGTCCTACTTTATTTTTTGAAATTATTCAACGCAAAGGCGCAACGTCTTTTGGAAAAGGTAATTTCAAAGCTCTTTTTGAATCTATTGAACGCGAACAAGCGATACGGGGAAATTTGTAATTAGCTATCAGCAGTCAGCTTTCAGCTATCAGCAGTCAGTTTCTAAAAATGAACTGATAGCTGAAGGCTGATAGCTGATAGCTTAAATATTTAACCATGCCTATCTACCACAAACTTGGAAAAATTCCACCGAAACGACACACGCAATTTGAAAAACCGAACGGCGGCGGATTGTATTACGAAGAACTGTTCGGCACAATTGGTTTCGATGGTATGTCGTCGTTAATGTACCATATTTATCGTCCGACGCAGGTTCGAGAAATTTTATCGGCGAAGGATGTACAACCGAAAATTGCGGTAGAAAAAAATATTCAGGCGCGTTTGCTAAAAGGTTTTCAAATTCCGCCGAAACCAGATTATATAGAAAGCAGAATACCTTTATTGATAAACGCCGATGTGCATATTAGTCTTGCCGCACCTCAAAAATCACTGACCAATTATTTCTTTAAAAATGCCGATGCCGATGAACTTTTGTTTGTACATCGCGGTTCCGGCACATTGCGTACACAACTGGGTAATATTCGATTTGAGTACGGCGATTATCTCATCATTCCGCGCGGTATGATTTATCAAATTGAGTTTGATAATTCAAATGCCGATAAAAAAGCCGATATAGTTACTGATAATTTTCTTTTGGTCGCCGAATCTTATCATCCGATTTATTCGCCGAAACGTTACCGCAATCATTTCGGACAATTATTGGAACAGTCTCCCTATTGCGAACGCGATTATAAGTTACCGGAAATATTGGAGACACATGACGAGAAAGGCGATTTCATCGTAAAAATAAAAAAACAGGGTGTGTTATATGAAATGCTTTATCCGACACATCCTTTCGACGTAATTGGTTGGGACGGCTATAATTTTCCTTACGGTTTTTCTATCCACAACTTTGAACCGATAACCGGACGTGTGCATCAGCCGCCGCCGGTGCATCAAACTTTTGAAACAAAAGCATTTGTGGTGTGTTCGTTTGTGCCGCGTTTGTACGATTATCATCCGAAAGCTATTCCCGCACCTTACAACCATTCCAATATAGATTCCGATGAAATGATTTATTACGTCGCCGGAGATTTTATGAGTCGAAATAATATTGAACAGGGACATATCACATTGCATCCGAGCGGTATTCCGCACGGACCCGCGCCCGGTGCTTATGAACGCAGCATCGGCAAAAAAGAAACAATTGAATTGGCGTTGATGATAGATACTTTTCGTCCGTTGATGATTACCGAAAATGCTTTAGCGATTGATGACGGGGTTTATTATAAATCTTGGGTGGAATAATAAAAATGGAATCTAAAAATACTAACTTTTCAATTCAAAACATCCCGTTCGGTATTTTTTCTATTGATAACGGAAAAAAACGCCTCGGTACAATCATCGGTGAAGAGGTGATTGATTTGTATGCGTTGGCGAAAACAGGTGCGTTTGATGATTTAAAAATAAAAAAAAATATTTTTCTGAAGGGGTTTTTGAATGATTTTATTGCGCTCGGCAAACCAAAAACAAATGCAGTGAGAGAGCGCATTCAAAATATTTTTTCGGAAAAATTTCTCGGTGAAAATATTTGTTTTCATCAAAGCAAGATACAAATGCACTTGCCGATAAAAATTGGCGACTACACTGATTTTTATTCGAGCGAGCAACACGCGACGAATGTCGGTATGATGTTTCGAGATAAAACGAATGCACTTTTGCCGAATTGGAAACATTTACCTGTTGCGTATCACGGCAGAGCGTCTTCCATATTTGTTTCAGGTACAAATTTTCAACGTCCGAAAGGACAGATGCTTTCCGAAAACCCAAACGAACCCCCCGTTTTTCGCGCTACGCGACAATTGGATTTTGAATTAGAAATCGCCACCATCATCGGAAAACAAAATGAAATTGGAGAAAATATTAGTGTTGATGCCGCACCGGAATATGTTTTCGGGTTTCTTTTATTCAACGATTGGTCGGCACGCGATATTCAACGTTGGGAATACGCGCCTTTGGGACCCTTTCTCGGAAAAAATTTCTTTTCAGCTGTCAGTCCTTGGATTGTAACTTCCGAAGCACTTTCACCTTTTAAATGCGTTGCGCTCGAACAATCACCGGCAGTATTGCCGTATCTAAAAGAAAAAAACAGATTCACTTATGATATACAATTAGAAGTTTTTTTAGAAACAAAAACAGGTGCGACACATCAACTCTGTACGTCCAACTTCAAAAATTTGTATTGGACGGTGTCGCAACAAATTGCACATCACACGATTAACGGTTGCAATTTAAATATCGGCGATGTTTTAGCTTCCGGTACTATTTCGGGCGATACACCGGATAATTTCGGTTCTTTTTTGGAATTATCTTGGAACGGAAAAAACCCGTTGTATTTTTCAGACGGTACTTCAAGAAGTTTTGTAGAAGATGGCGACACAATAATTATTAAAGGTTTTGCAGAAAAAAAAGGTATGCGCGTCGATTTTGGAGAAGTGAGAAACAAATTATTAATTGAAAAGTGAAAAACACATCCTTTTCCTACTTACGATTTCATGCTACAATATATTTTTTTCCGGGCAAAGCACGTACTAAACCTTTGAACTCAAGAGACAATAAATTGCCGGCAATTTCTCCGGGGCTTTTTTGCGTGATATAACTTATCTGATCAATCAACATTCCCGCTTCGAATTGTTTTATAGTATCGAAAAGTAATTGTTCACCGGCGTTTAGATTTTGAAATAGTTGCAATTGCGGCGAAGGTTGTGCTCCATCTAACTGTTCCCAACGCAAAACGCTTGAAATATCTTCTACAGATTCTAAAACATAAACAAGTCGTTGTTTAATGAGTTCGTTGCAACCCACCGACAATTTATCTCCTACTCTGCCCGGCACGGCAAAAGTTTCTTTTCCGAGATTAATTGCTTGTTTTGCCGTAATCATCGAGCCGCCTTTCTCTGCCGTTTCAATAATTAAAACAGCATCACACATACCCGCAATAATGCGATTGCGCATCGGAAAATGTTCGCGGTCCGGCATTTGCTCACTGAAATACTCAGTCAATAAACCGCCGTTGTCACACATTTTTTGTGCCGTTTGTCTGTTTTCATGCGGGTAGATGCGTTGGAATCCGGTTCCCATTACTGCCACAGTCGGAATGTCTAAGTCCAAAGATTTTCTGTGTGCGGTAATATCAATGCCGTAAGCCAAACCCGAAACGATGAGGACATTGTAAGGCAAAAGTTCTTCGACAATTTGCTCGCACATTTTTATACCGTAAGCTGTCGGTTGGCGCGTACCGACAATTGAAATAATTCTACTGTGATTTAAATCTGCTGTTCCTTTATAAAATAAAACTATCGGCGCATCGTGTCGTTGTTTCAATCGGTCCGGATAAGCTGCATCTGTATAAGACAGTAATTGCACTTCATATTTTTCGGCGAAACGTATTTCTTTTTCGGCTTTATGCAACACCTCACTTTTAATGATGGTATCAGCCGTCACTTCACCAATGTTCGGAATTTTTAGTAGATTTTTTTTAGTAGATTTAAAAACTGCTTCAGCACTGCCGCAATAACCAATCAGATTTTTGGCGGTGACAGCACCTACGTTTGATATTTGTGTGAGTGCAATTTGGTAAAGTAGTTCGCTCATAGTTAGTTAATTGCTGATTGGTTGATTGGTTAAGTTAGTTAGTTGGTTGGTTTAGTTGGTTGGTTAGAAATTTCTAAACCAACCAACTAACCAATTTAACCATTCAACCAATGACTTTTCCCGGATTTGCCTTCATGAAACTTGCCCAAGAATTTGCTTTTTTTCCGCCACCCAAAACATTTTGGGAAGCGTAATAGTGGCACAATGCCGTTGCCAAAGCGTCGGAAGCATCATAAAAAGAGGGCTCGATCGTTTGATTTAAAATACGCCCCACCATCGCCGCCACTTGTTCTTTCGATGCGTTGCCGTTGCCGACGACACTTTTTTTTATTTCTTTTGCAGAGTATTCAGTCACGACAACATTATTCGTCATTGCCGCAGCGATTGCCACGCCTTGTGCGCGACCCAGTTTGAGCATTGATTGCGGATTTTTTCCGAAAAAAGGTTGTTCAATCGCAAACTGTTGCGGTGCAAAATTATCAATCACCCAACACATTTTTTCAAAAATGCGTTTCAATTTTTCTTGAGCGTCCGGTACGTGCGTGAGCGTGAGAATACTCATCGTGATGAGTTTAAATTTTTTGTTCTCGATTTCCAAAATGGCATAACCCAGAAAATTAGTTCCGGGATCAACTCCCATAATTCTATATTTTGTATCGCTCATTATTGGTTACTTGTTATCGGTTATTAGTTATTTGTTATTCGGTTATTGAATCAGAACTTTCAGAAACCGATAACGAATAACCGATAACAAACAATAAATTTAAAAACAAAAGTAGTTTTATTTTTTTGAAATCAACAAATTTAAAACAAGATGTTTTTAAATAATTGAAAAATAATAACTTCTACCTCTTTAAATATCTAAAAAAAACTCTTAATGGCATAAAAAAATCCCTTGCAATATGTTTTGCAAGGGATTTTTCAATATTACTAACAACAACATCCCTATCGGTGTTTAAAAATTAGGACAATATACATCACGCGATTCTCTACCGCAAAACTTATAAATCAATGAGAATTCAAAACCGCCGTTGCCGTTGCTCGCCGCTTTTAATTGCGACATATTTATATCGTAACTGAATCCGATACTTGTATCGTTATAGTCGAAACGGGTGGACAAAATAATAGCATCCACCAAAACACCGCTATCGAAACGATTAGCGATGCGCGTCCATGCGCCGAATTGCAAGGCTTCATTCGATCTTTTGCTGCTGCCCATTAAAAAACGGACGCTCGTTCCGCCGTTAACTTCCATAGATTTTCCTTGAAAAAAAGTAACAATACCCGGCAAAAGTGAAATGCGATCATTGGTTTTAAATTCACCTCCGGCGTGGATAGTAATTTTGCTGTCCAAAGGTTTTGTAACGGCAAGGGCACCACCGGTAAAAGATACGTTCGGACGATTTAAGTGGTCGTAAGCGGCACCAATGAAAAAATTATTATTCGCGTCGAATACACTGAACCACATTACGCCCGCAGAAATATCTAAAAATAAAAAATTATCGCGTCCAAAACTCGGTTCACCACTTGGTAGATTCGGATTAAAAGAACCGGCATCGTTCTGACTGCCCCAGTGCGCATCTTGTATATTTACGGCATGATTGGCTAAACCAACACGCGCACCAGCCACTAAATAACTCGCTCTGTCTCTGTAGCCGCCCATGCGTTTCGCATAAGAAAATGAACCGTTGATGTCGCTGTTGCGAAAGTTAAGCGAACCGGCTTGGTCAGTAAATAAATCCAAACCATAACCGAAATAATCGTAACGCCCGACTGTAGCCTTGCCGTCAAATTCGGCATTAACTGTCTGAAACGCTTTGTCGCGCAAAACGGAAGCCCATTGATTGCGATAATTCACACCAATTCGTTGCTGACAATTCATTACGCCCGTCATGGCAGGATTAAGCGTAAGTGGAGCCGCATAAAATTGCGAAAAGTGAATATCTAATTGTGCCGATATTTGAGTAGAAAGACAACCCACCAGCAAAAAAGCCAACGTGATTTTTCTCATGAAGCGCGTAATTGTGTACATATTTTTTTGATGATACTTATATCGGTTATTTATTCAATGAAAGACGAACAACAAAAAATGATTTTTATTCGATTGTTCTACAAAAATATAGATTTATTCCCAATTTTTTCTAAACACTAAAAAATATCGGTCATATTAAATTCTTCTTAACAAAGAGGGGTGTAAAAAGTAAAATGCAAGTAAATTAAATCTAAAACGTTCATTCTTTTTCATTATTTTGTACAAGAGAAAAGAATTATCGATACATCTCATCAATTACCCCCTTATATTTTTCTAAAATAACGCGCCGTTTGAGTTTCATGGTTGGTGTGAGTTCGCCGACACTGCCGTCGGTTTTTGTCGGTTCCCAAGAATCGGGAACGAGTTTGAAGGCTTTGATTTGTTCGGTGTGACCGAAAAAATTGTTGGATTTCTGAATGATATCGTTGTATTTTTTTTGTACCCTCGGATTATTTACTATCTCGTTTATGCGCGTCCAAGTAATGCTGTTTTCCGTACACCATTTTTGCAACACTTCTACCGCCGGCACTATCAATGCGGAAACAAATTTTTGATTATCGCCCACCAACATAATTTGTTCAATCATAAAACTTTCACGGAGTTTATTTTCTATTGGTGCCGGTGCTACATATTTTCCGTTACTTGTTTTGAACAATTCTTTTTTTCTGTCGGTGATGCGTAAAAAAGTTGTACCATTTTTTGTTTCCAATTTACCGATGTCGCCTGTACACAACCAACGTTTGCCGTCAATGTATCGAATTATTTTTGCCGTTTCTTCCGGTTTTTTGAAATAGCCAATCATCACATTTTCGCCGGTCGCTAAAATTTCTCCTTCGCCGGTGGCGTAATTACCGTCGCTGCTATCAATGCGCACTTCAACATTATCTACTACTCTGCCGACTGTCCCGAGTAATGCGGCATTGTCTTCAAAATAATTAAAACTAATCCCGGGCGACATTTCAGTTAAACCGTAACCCTCGCGCACCGGCACGCCGGCAGCCGAAAAAGTTTTCAAAATTTTCAGAGGACAAGGCGATGCACCGACAACAATGCCGCGAATATGCCCACCCAAAGCTTCGCGCCATTTTGAAAAAATAAATTTATCGGCAATTTGCATTTGAATTTTTCTAAATCCGGTGTATTTAATACCGTAATAATAATCGTCGGTTAAACTAAGCGACCAAAAAAATAAACGCTTTTTTATACCCGTTAATTCCAATCCGCGATTATAGATGCGTTCATATACTTTTTCTAAAAGACGCGGCACGGCGGTAAAAAAATGCGGTTGTACAGCTTTCAAATCACCGTTGTCGCCGCCTAAATTATCCACGCCGACATAGATTACATTAGCACCTACATAAGTGTAAGCATAGGTAACGATGCGCTCGAAAATATGATTGAGCGGCAGAAAACTTAATCCGCGCAAACCCGCTTCAATCGGTATGACGGGAATAATAGACAACATATTCGACATAATATTTCTGTGGCTCAACATCACGCCTTTCGGTTCGCCGGTGGTACCCGATGTGTAAATGATAGTCGCTAAATCGTCCGGACGAATACTTTTTTTGATGCGTTCTAAACGCGAGCGTTCTTTTTCGATAGTAGAATTATCGGGAAACAATTCAGAATAATGTGTAGTGTTCGGATTGGCGGTAACATCGAACAAAAATATTTTTTCAAGTGATAAAATATCTTTTTGTGCTGATTTGATTTTTTTATAAACAGAATTCGTCGAATCATCACCGATAAAACACATTTTTACTTCTGCTTGGTTGAAAATAAAAGTATAATCACTGCTACTAATAGTCGGATAAACCGGTACGTGTACCGCGCCGATTTGCAACAAAGCAATATCAAGAGCTACCCATTCCGGGCGATTTTTTACGATGACTGTCGCAATTTTATCGTCGGGCTGTACACCGGCTTGCAACAAACCGACACTTATTTTTTCTGCTAATGTAATTATATCTTGTGTTGAATACGGCGTTTCGTGTCCATCATGTCGGAACACAAAAGCGCGTTGCTGCGGAAAGTTGTCTCGTTGATATTCTATTAAGTCGAAGAGTCGAGTTGGTTGATTCATTTTTATTTTTTTTCGCACCGGAAAATTAATTTGTCCGGGAGAATAAAAATAATTTTTTATAAAATGATTTTATTTTATTTTTTTGAATTTGCTGATGCGCTTTCAGAAAGACTGAGAAACCGTGTGTTTTTCTTTTAGGAACGTGAAATAAATAAAATGCCGTAATAGACTTAATTATTTTTCCGGCAGAATGCCCGGCTTCTAAGGCGAATATCGGTAATATTTAACGCAAAAAATAGGCATTATCACAGCAAAAGAATAAGTATAGTTTGATAATTTATTTATTTCACTTTCCTTGACCTACTTGCAGTTTAACGCTACTCTTTTATGGTACACGTGCAATTTTCGAGCTAAAGGATTTCTTCTTATAGTTTTTATTTTAATTTTTCTATCTTTGCCCATGTCTGTATCTGATTAGGAATGTGAAATAAATAAAATTCCGTATTAGGTCACTTAATTTTATTATCAAAATATTTATAAAAAGATAGACGTTATCACGGTAAAAAGAATAAACATAATCGGGTGTTTATCCGTTTCGCGTTTCTTAAATCAAAATGAATGGATTATATCGAATGTGTTTGAGTTGTAAAAAATTCGAAAAAAAGATTAACTCAAGTAAAAACATCGCGTAAACAACTAACAACTAACAACTAAATGCATGGCTTATGTGTACGAATATCCGCGACCGACGCTTACAGTAGATTGTGTCATTTTCGGTTTAGATGAATCAAGTCGGTTGAAAGCACTTTTAATCCAACGCCCGAAAGAACCTTTTAAAGGACATTGGGCTTTACCGGGTGGTTTTGTTGACGAAAATGAAACGATAGAAGCGGCAGCACTGCGCGAACTGAAACGCGAAACCGGGGTGGAAAACATTTTTATCGAACAACTTTATACTTTCGGTACACCCGGACGCGATCCGCGCGGACGCGTCGTGACAATCGCTTATTTTGCATTAATTAATTTAACGGAGCATCAATTAGGTGATGATACGGATGCGCAAGATGTGCGTTGGTTCGAAATAAATGACTTGCCTGCTTTGGCATTTGATCATCAAGAAATTATTAATTCGGCGATTGAACGTTTGCGGGGTAAAGTGCGTTATAAACCGATTGGTTTTGAATTACTGCCACAAAAATTTACACTCAGTCAATTACAAAGTCTTTATGAAAAAATTATCGGAAAAACTTTGAACAAGCGTAATTTCAGAACTAAGTTTTTGAAAATGAATATTTTACG
>JAYTNA010000821.1:0-1989 GCA_043748865.1 Saprospiraceae bacterium | reverse complement strand
GAAAAAAAAATTGAAAAAAATTGAAAAAAATTGAAAAAAATTGAAAAAAATTCTTTTTTTTTCTTTTTTTACTATAAATTAACGTTTGTCGAATAGAATTTGCAGAATTTAATTTATAAATACGCAGGATTTTTTGATCAAAACCCGAGTATTTTGATTTTTAAAGATAAAAAATAAATGTAGTTAACTCGGATAGCAACGATTGATTATGCACCGTTATTAATTAAGAAACAATGAACACTTTTCGCACAACGATAAATTTAAAACCGGCAGATTTTAAAATCGATCACGATAATAAAATTTTGTGTGTAGGCTCGTGTTTTGCCGAAAACATGGCAGAACGTTTGCGCGATGCAATGATACCGGTATATATAAATCCGTTCGGTATTTCTTACAACCCGATAAGTATTGCCGAAGCGATAAAATTTTCGAGTGACAATAAACAATTTGTAAAAGAGGATTTGGATTTTGATGGGCAACTTTTTCATTCTTGGCAACATCACGGCAGTTTCAGCAGCACAGATACGGCATTAACTTTGACAAAAATTAATACTCATATCAATGAAGCGCATCTATTTTCTGCAACGCATATTATTATTACTTTCGGAACAGCGCGCGTCTATGAACTTATTGAACAAAAGCGCATCGTCAATAATTGCCACAAAGTGCCGGCTAAATTTTTTAAAAAACGGTTATTGTCGGTTGAGGAAATTGTTGAAGTATGTACACCGCTCTTCGCCGATTTATTAAATGCAGGCAAGAAAATCATTTTATCCGTTAGCCCCATTCGACATTTACGCGATGGTTTTGTCGAAAATAATGTCAGTAAATCTATTTTAATTTTGGCAATACATCGACTGCTCGAAATTTTTCCGGACGGCGTACATTATTTTCCGGCGTATGAAATTGTTTTAGATGACTTACGCGACTACCGTTTTTATGCCGATGATATGATTCACCCGTCAAATCCGGCGATTGAATATATTTGGCAGAATTTTCAATCTGTTTATTTTAATGACACTACAAAAAATAGAATGAATGAGATTACAAAAATAAAAAAAATGCAAGCACACCGTCCGCTACATCCGGAAACAAAAAATCATGAGGATTTCAAAAAAAAATTGGAGCAAAAAAACATAAATCACTTCTGATTTTGAAAGAGATAAAATCAAAAAATCGCAAAAAAAAACCGCGAAGCGGTTAAATAGTTATGATAACGGTCAGAGGACTTGAAAGGAGCGACGTAATTTTTTGCTGCGAAGCAGTAAAAAATTACGTCGCTCCAATAAAAATCTTTCCAAGCGCGATGTTATCGCAAAGCGAGGACGAGCCTGTAAGTATAAAGTATAACTATTTAACGCTCGACTCTAAATCGATTTAAGAACTTTTTTTGAAAAACTACTAACCTACTCTACTACCAATGTTTGAATCGAATGTGGTAACGCAACCGTTTCCGCCGCTTTTCCGGCAATCCAGAGGCGATACGGAATTTTATCTTGGCTGTGATTCATCACAACAACGGCAATTTTGCCGTCGGTATTTAAAAAGGCGGTCGTGAGCAATTGTCCGCGACTTGCTGCACTGATAATGCGTTTCGCACCCGGACGAATGAATTTTGAAAAATGTCCGATATAATAAAACGAATTGAGGTAAGAAATTTTACTCGTTTTGGTGTCGGCATGAACGGGAGCAAAACAAAAATTACCGACATGATTCGGTCCGCCCGTTTCGTCGAGCAGCACATTCCAATCTGTCCAAGCTACTGTGCCGTTATTAAAATCATTAATCATGGAGCGCCCGTACATTTCCCCCCAATGCCAATCATTTATTAAATCGAGCTTAAAACTTTCGGCGCATCCTTCCGTGAAAATTAAATTTGTTTTCGGATACGCTTCTGCCGTGCGTCGGACGTTGTCGTAAATATTTCCGCCGCCCGTCCAACTTTCGTACCAATGAAAACCGATACCCCACACATATTTTGCCGATTCC
>JAYTNA010000820.1:0-3121 GCA_043748865.1 Saprospiraceae bacterium | reverse complement strand
ATTACGAATTGATTCTTTGATGACTTCACCGATTAATAATTTAGCAGCGGGTAATTATACTATTATAGTTACAGATGCAGTTACAGGATGCTCATCAACGGTATCATTGACGATAACAAATGCAACCAATTCAAGTGCAACAATAAATTTAACTTCAACTTCAGTTTCTACAAGTTGTGCCGGCAAAAATGATGCAAATGTTACTTTTGATGTCAATTATAGCGCGAACTTTGTACAACCAGCAAAAATTGAAATTAAAAACAAAAACGGAATTATCGTAGGGGCAGGGCTTGCCCCTGCCCAAACTTACGGGCCCGGAAAATATACCATCCAAATATCCGACGCAACCGGATGTTTAATTGCAACAAAATCTTTTGAAGTAACAACACCAAAAACAATTTCGGCAGAAGTGCAAGCTAAATCTGTGACATGTACCGAGCGCGGTAATATAACTTTAAACGTCACAGGCGGAACAGGAAATTATAAATACAATTGGAATGATGGTTCAATAACTCAAAACCGCACGAATCTGAATGCCGGTGATTATACAGTAACAATTAATGACGCAAATTCTTGTTCGCTTGAGCTTAGTTCAATTAAAGTAGCTAATGACAGTGTGAATTGTACAACAATACCGCCAAAAACTTCATGCGGAAATATCTTTGCCGGCGGACAATTATCAACTGTCAATTGTCAACCGGCAGCTGTGGTGTGTACGAGATTAAATCAAACAGATACTCTCAACTATAAAATTTACGACAACGGTATTTTATATAAATCCGGTTTCTCGCAATGCAGTGCAGATACATCGGTGAGTTATACTTTTTTCACCCTCGTTCAAAAAAATCCGAATGGACCTTGGATACTTAATGAATGGTTATTGAACAATCATTTATATCAAGGTATATTCAATTCAATCCAAGCGATAGCAGATTCAATGAACATTTGGGATGCACCGCACTTTTGGCAAGTTGATGCAAAAACATACAGCCTTTATAGTCTGAACAATACGCGTAGCTACAATAAAATGTTTTGGAGTAAAAACGGTTTGCCGATTGCAGAGTTGAATGCTTCCGTTTACGAACAATATCGTCGTTACGGAATTAAATTAGATACGGGAACACATACGCTCATTATTTCGAATCCGATACAAGGTTGTGCGGACACTGTTCATTTCAAGGTACAGACAAAATGCAACACGTCTCCACCACCTATAACTTCGTGTGGTAATTTAATTGACGGTCAATCCACAACCATATCAGTTGTTTGCGGAGAAAAAGCCAACATTTGCACAAAATTAACGGGAGCGGATACTTTGATTTATAAAGTTTACGACAACGGTAATTTATATAACGACGGTTTTACGAAATGCCACGCCGATACAAGTGTAAATTACAATTATTTCACGCTCATTTTAAGCAGCGCGAACGGACCTTGGACACTCAACGAATGGCTCGTGAACGGGCAATTGCATAAAGGCATTTTCATTTCAATTCAATCATTAATGGATTCAATGAATATTTGGGATGCACCGAATAAATGGCAGTTAGATTCAAAATCTTTCACAATTTATTCTGTCGGCAACAAGAATATTAATAATAATATGTTTTGGAGTAAAAACGGTAAACCGATTGCGCAATTGATGTCGGCTTATTACGAAGAATATCGTCAAGTCGGAATAAAATTGAATGTTGGTGCGCATCAAATTATTTTTGAAAATCCGGTGCTACATTGTCGCGATACGGCTCAAATAAACGTAAAATGTTTCCCTTTCATTGGCGGTAATAAACATGTTGAAGCAAAAATTAATGAAAAACATGATTCTGTCGTGATTAAAGTACCACATATTGATTCGTTGAACCATAAATCATACATCATAAAAGCGGTGAACGATCATGCGGTTGCGTTCCAATATCAAACGGTACAAATCGAACCAACGTTAAATGATTCGTTGCACGGTGAAAAAGCAGTAATTGTTTTGGTTGAACCGCCGACTTTCGGTCATGCCGTACTCAATCAAGCGCGAGGCGTTGTAGCTTACACACCGCAAGAAGATCCGTGTGAAAAACGTGACAGTTTCCGTTATGCACTCGTCACTGCAAATGCACGAGACACAGCTTGGATTACGATTGAAGTAGTGTGTGATGATTTAATTGTCTTCACCGGTTTTTCTCCTAATGGTGATGGCATCAACGATTTTTTCGTGATAAAAGGTTTGGAAAATTATAAAAACAATCGTTTGATGGTTTATAACCGTTTCGGCAATTTGGTTTATGAATCTAAAAATTATCAAAACGATTGGGCGGGTACTTTCAATAATCAAAATTTACCGGACGGTACTTACTTCTACATCATTGATTTAGGAAACGGTGATCAGAAATCGGGGTATGTACAGATACAGAGATAAGCGGACGATGGACGATGGACGATGGATAACGGACAACAGACAACAGACAACGGATAATGTCTATAATATAAGTTCTTTGTCCGTTGTCTGTCGTCCGTTGTCCGTTATCACCTAAAAAAAGACATTACAATTCTTTACTGAGCGGAACGCCCTTGAATAATTTTCATTATTCGGGGCGTTTTTTATTTTGTTGATATACATATATCATCGTTACGCGACTTAAACCGGTTTATTTTCTTACGGTGGATTCAAATCCGCCGCTGCTTACTACGTTTTATCTTTTAAAGCTGGAAAAACTTAAATTGATAAATAGTATATTTGCATCAAACTCTGAGATGACAGTATTCGACAAAGATTTAGGCAATTCATAAATTTAGTGATCTCATTAAGTTGAGGAGGACTTTAAGTTTAAAGGTGATTTCAACAGGGCAATTGCCTCTTTTAATTGGTCGTAATTAATCAGTTGCGGAAGCCTTTAAATCGAAAGGTGATTGCAACGAAAATCTATTAAATCTGTTGAAAAACCTCTATCTATGTTGCGGAAGCCTTTAAATCGAAAGGTGATTGCAACGTTCTTTACAATTCTTTACGATTCTTTTTGCGGAAGCCTTTAAGTAGAAAGGTGATTGCAACGTGCAATTTGTACCAGACAAATCTCTAGCTTTCATTGGTTGCGGAAGCCTTTAAGTCGAAAGGTGATTGCAACGTTAAAAA
>JAYTNA010000819.1:0-8031 GCA_043748865.1 Saprospiraceae bacterium | reverse complement strand
TGTGTTAAAATTAAACACAAAGGACACAAAGTTTATCACAAAGTTCACAAGGAAAATTATAAAAATACAATCTAAAGAATCTTTTGAACACCAATGATTTGTCATTCATCATTTTTTAGTTTAATTTTCATGGCAACAAAAAATTTATTATTTCTTAAAATTCTTGCCTGTTTTTTTTTGGCTTTTCCTTTTTCCGTTAAGGCTCAAGAATCGCTGCAAGGTTCTGTTTATACGCGTGAAGATGGAAAGTTTTTGATGTCCGCGACGATACAACCTAATGGTGATACAATGATTGATGTGACTTTGCACGAAGTAGAAGTAAGCGCACCGCGCAATTTCGCCACACCCGATGAGTATAAACGCTGGGAAAAATATAAATACTACGCACCGACAGTTGTAAATTATGCTGCCGAAGCCGTAAAAACTTATCGTCAATTGGAAGTGGCGACGCGCAACGGAACTTCTAAAGAACGCAAAAAATATATCAAAATTTTGGAAGCGCAAATGGAAGCAAAAATGCGCGGGCAATTAAAAAATTTGACGCGTACTCAAGGTTTATTGCTGATAAAAATGATAGAACGCGAATTGCACATGCCTTTTTACGATTTAGTAAAAGATGTTCAAGGTGGTTTTACGGCTTTTTATTGGAATGAATTTGGTAAAATTTACGATTATCATTTGAAAGACGGGTATGAACGCGGAAAGGATGCTATCATGGATTCCGTACTCGATCAATATGATTTGAAAATTTATTTGCAATGACTTTGCGAGAAATTTAAACAATATAAACTTGGCAACACTTACACTTTACGAACTCAATGAATTTATTCGCCGCGTCATCGCTTTAAATTTTAGCGATTACTTGTGGGTGACGGCTGAAATTGCGCAGATAAATACTTCTCGCGGACATATTTATATTGAGTTGGTGCAAAAAGAAGACAATGACATCATCGCACAACTGCCGGCAGTAATATGGCAAGGAGAACTCAAGCGCATCAAGAAAAAAAACGGCGAAGCTTTAGATGTTATTTTGACTGCGGGTAAAGAAATGCGGTGTCGCACGCGCGTAGAATTTCATGAACGTTATGGTTTAAAACTCATTATTGATGAAATTGACGCGACTTATACGTTTGGTGTATTGGCATTACAACGTCAACAATTAATTGCAGAGTTACAAGCGAAAAATCTTTTGAATAAAAATGCTTCAATATCTTTGCCCGAGGTTTTGCAACGCATTGCCATAATTTCAAGTCCCCAAGCGGCAGGTTTACAAGATTTTTTAAAACATTTAGGCGATAATAACTACGGTTATGATTTCAAGTGCCATTTGTTTGAAGCTGCAGTGCAAGGACAATATGCAGAGCGCGATATTTTGAAACAATTAGAAATCATTGAATTGCGGCGAGCGGAGTTTGATGCCGTCGTTTTAATTCGAGGCGGCGGTTCTAAATTAGATTTAAGCGTGTTCGACAGCAGAATTTTATGTTTGCGCGTTGCTAAATTTAAGTTGCCGATTATTTCCGGCATCGGACATGAAACGGATCAAAGCGTTTTAGACATGGTATCGCACAGCACACTCAAAACACCGACTGCCGTTGCCGATTTTATTTTAATACACAATGCGCAATTTGAAATTCAAATCATCAATATCGGTAAATTTATTTCTGATTTTGCGCAATCGAAAATGCGCGAAGCAGATTTAGAATTAAAGTATTTTGACAATGTTTTGAAAATCTATCCGACACACATACTCGAAAAATCGCAAAACGAGTTGAGTTTACTTGCCCAAAACTTACAAAATAAAATAGAAAAACAAATTCAATCAGGAAATTTTGAATTAATACACATGGAAAATGCACTTAAAATTGTAGGCATAGATGCTACACTCAAACGCGGATTTACAATTACAAAATTCAAAAGCAAAGAAATAAACGGTGCGAAAAAACTAAAATTAGGCGATAAAATAGAAACAAAATTCTACGACGGCGATGTTTCGAGTGTTGTCGTTTAGTTGAAAGTTGAAAGTCAACTTTATTAACTTTCAACTATTTCTAATTTTCAATTGTTATAATTTTATCTATTAAAATATTAAACTGACAGCATTTTCAACTTTCAATTTTCAACTAAAATGGTAAATCCATATTCCATAGACGGCAGTAAAAAAGATCAAGTATCGCAAATGTTCGACAATATTGCGGGCAGTTATGATTTTCTAAATCATTTTCTCTCGCTCGGTATTGACAAACTTTGGCGCAATAAAATGATAAGCGAATTGGCGGCAGTAAATCCGAAATTAGTACTTGATGTAGCGACAGGAACCGGTGACGTGGCGATTGAATCGTTCAAGCAATTGCACTCGAAGGACTTGAAAATTATCGGCGTAGATATTTCACCGAAAATGTTAGCGGTCGGACGTGAAAAGATTTTACAAAGGAAAATGTCTCCAAATATCACATTAACAGACGGAGATTCTGAAAACTTGGCGTTTCCGGATAATAAATTCGATGCGATTACCGTTGCTTATGGTGTGCGGAATTTTGAAAATTTGGAACGCGGTTTATCGGAAATGCAACGTGTTTTAAAACCGGGCGGAAAGTTAATGGTTTTGGAATTTTCTAAACCGACAGGTTTTCCGGTAAAACAGGCATTTAATTTGTACTTTGAACATATTTTACCGACTGTCGGAAAAATTACATCAAAAGATAATCGCGCTTATAAGTATTTATTTGAATCTGTACAAGTATTTCCTTCCGGAGACGCATTCGTAAAAATTTTAGATAAACTCGGTTACACAAAAACCTCATGTCAACCACTTTCTTTCGGCATTTGTTCTCTTTACGTCGCTTACAAACAGTAATTGTTGTGAGTGCTTTCGCTTCGTTTTTTTCGCCGCAAAATACTTTTGCGCAACTCGGCAAAGGCAATTACAATTTTTTGGATTATAACGGGCGGAATGTTTATTTCGGTATTACTATCGGCTATAATCAATCGGACTATAAAGTCGTAAAAAGTAAAAATTTTTTACCATCCGTGAACGATAGTATCGCCGGATTAGCCGGCGTTCAAGGTCCCGGATTTAATTTGGCAGTTGTAACGAATTTGCGTATTGGTGATTATTTCGATTTGCGTTTTTTGCCCGGTTTTTCTTTTTCAGAACGGAATGTGTCTTATACGTCCACAAAACCCAACCAGATTTTACCAACTCAAAAAATAGAACCGGTTTTTGTGGAATTGCCTTTTCATATTCGCTATAAATCCGCGCCCTATCACGACAAACGATTGTTCGTAACGGGCGGAATTAAATACGATTTCGACATCACGAGTAAAAGCCGCCAACGCACAATTTTGAACGGTTTAAAAATTGCACCGACCGATTTTCAATTTGAAATTGGCGCAGGTGTTCAAATGTTTTTTCCGTATTTTATTTTCTCACCTGAAATTAAATTCTCTACCGGTTTGGGTAATATCTTGATTTATCAAAACGGTTTGCAAGAATCGTCTGTTATAGAAAAATTGATTTCGCGCACCGTGACAATTTCCCTTCACTTTGAGGGATAGAATTTTTAAATTAAGAATTAAGAATTATAATTCTTAAACATTTAGGAGTTGATCGTGCTTTGTGAAAACCTTTGTGTCCATTGTGTTAAAATTAAACACAATGGACACAAAGGTTTTCACAAAGTTCACAAAGAAAATGTATTTGTACCCGTTTGGACTAACCGACAAAAAGACTAACCGACTAATTGACTAAACTCGACTAACCGACTTAATGAGTAAATACCTAATCGTTATCGCCGGAGCAACAGCAACAGGAAAAACGGCTTTGAGCATCGCTTTAGCAAAAAAATTTAAAACAGAAATCATCTCTGCCGATTCGCGCCAATTTTATCGTGAAATGAATATCGGCACTGCAAAACCAACCAACGAAGAATTATCTCAAATACCACATCATTTCATTAATAATTTATCTGTTGAAGACAATTATTCCGTCGGACAATATGAAAAAGAAGTAATTACATTTTTAAATAATTTTTATAAAAAAAATAATCTTGCTATTTTAGTTGGTGGTACCGGATTATTTATTAGTGCTGTTTGTAAAGGATTAGACATTTTTCCGGATGTATCAGAAGCAATTAAATTGCAAATCGAAGAAGCATACAAGCAAAACGGTTTAGAATTTCTTCAAAAAAAACTTGAGTCACTCGACCCGATTTATTTTCAAACAGTAGATAAAAATAATCCGGTGCGCTTGATGCGCGCTTTATCAGTCATACAAAGCACAGGCAAACCTTTTTCGGAATTTCAAACCGGCGAAAAAGTGGCGCGAGATTTTATTCCGATTTACATTTGTTTAGATATACCGCGCGGCGTTTTATATAACCGAATCAATCACCGCGTGGATGTCATGGTGTCAAACGGTTTGATAGAAGAAGTTCAAAATTTATTACCACATAAAAATCTACAAGCCCTTCAAACCGTCGGTTATAGCGAACTTTTTGATTATTTCGAAAATAAAACAACTTATGAAGCGGCAATTGATAAAATAAAACAACATTCGCGCAATTACGCCAAACGACAAATTACATGGTTCAAAAAAGATGCGCATTGGAAATATTTTTCTCCCGACGAATTTGAAAATATCGTGACATATATTTGTGGTTGGTTAATTGGTTAATTGGTGGTTGGTTAGTTGGTTAAATGGTTTTTTCATAGATTAATTTCAACGAATTAACGAGTCAACCAATCAACCAATCACCAATTAACCAATCAACCAATTAACCAATAATCTTTAAGTTATGCTTTGGAAAATAAAACCGAATCTCGAACAATTGAATGCTTTGGGTACCGATACAATGATGAGTACTTTAGGTATTGAAGTTTTAGAAATCGGTGATGATTTTATTACAGCGAAAATGCCGGTAGATAAACGGACCGTACAACCCGCGCGTATTTTACATGGTGGTGCGTCGGTGGTATTAGCAGAAACTTTGGGCAGTTATGCTTCAACATTGTGCATCATAGATAATCCGAAAAAACAAGCAGTCGGAATTGAAATCAATGCGTCGCACTTAAGTTCCGCAAGAGAAGGAAGTTTTGTTTTTGGAAAAGTTACACCGTTGCGCGTCGGCAGAACGATGCACTTTTGGCAAATAGAAATCACAGATACCGCCGGCAAATTAGTATGTATCAGCCGATTAACGGTGGCGGTTGTTGAGAGATAAACCAATAAATGAACCTACGTTGGAAAATAGCACAGGCAGCAGAAATTCGTTGGTGGCAACGTTATCTGAAAAATAAAAACTCCGACGATTACGCTTCGTGGAAAAAAAGTTATTGGACGAAATTGTTGGAAGAAATTGGATTATCCGAATTGTTATTGAAAGATAAACCTGCTCAAAAAATTTTAGATGCCGGTTCCGGACCTGCGGGAATTTTTATGGTACTCACTCCGCAACATCAAGTTACTGCATTAGATCCACTGCTCGACGATTATGAAAAAAAATTAGATCATTTTAAACGCAGTTTTTATCCGGAAGTCACATTCATCTCTCAATCGTTGGAGTCTTTCATTGATCAAAAAGAAATTTTCGATACAGTATTTTGTTTAAATGCCATTAATCATGTAAGCGATTTACAAGCTGCGATAGATGTCCTCATAAAAACGGTGCGCATCAACGGTACGTTAGTCGTTTCCATTGATGCACACCGTTCAAAGTTTTTAAAAAAAGTATTTGCCTCACTACCCGGCGATATTTTGCATCCGCATCAATACACCCTCGAAGAATACCGCCAAATGTTTTTATCGCGGGGTTGCGAAGAAATATCTACTTTCTTGAAAAAAGAAGAAGCTATTTTTAATTATTACGTTTTAGTGATGAGAAGAATGGAAATTTGACAACGGACGACAGACAACAGAAATGGTAATTGACAATTAGCAACGAAAAAAATAGTTTTCAATTTTCAACTGTTTATTTTGGATTAAAAATTATCCGTTGTCCGTCGTCCGTTGTCCGTTGTCTATTTTCAATTATACTCCTCTTCATTATTCAAAGCGCCCACCGTTTTATTCATCAAATAAGCTTTCAGAAATGGTGTGAGATTGCCGTCTAAAACATCATCAGTTTGATTCGATTGATGTCCGGTGCGGTGATCTTTTACGCGCCTGTCATCGAGCACATAACTTCTTATTTGACTGCCCCATTCATTTTTCATTTTATTCGCTTCAATCACATCGCGTTCCGCCAATTGTTTTTGTAATTCAAGTTCATATAAACGCGACTTCAACATTTTTAAAGCCGTAGCGCGATTATTGATTTGCGATCTATCCTGTTGACATTCGACCACGAGACCCGAAGGTAAATGTCGCACCCGCACAGCAGATTCCGTTTTATTAATGTGCTGACCACCCGCACCACTCGCACGAAAAGTATCCCAATCTAAATCGTCTGGACGAATTTCTATTTCAATCGTATCATCAATCATCGGATGCACAAAAACGGAAGAAAAAGAAGTCATGCGTTTACCTTGCGAATTGAAAGGACTCACGCGCACCAAACGATGCACACCGTTTTCTCCTTTGAGCATACCGAAAGCAAAATCGCCGGCAATCTCTAACTCAACCGATTTTAAACCGGCAGCATCACCCTCAACGCTGTTTAGTTCCGAAACTTTAAAACCGTTTTTATCTGCCCACATTTTATACATCCGCGTCAACATCGCAGTCCAATCGCAAGCCTCTGTTCCGCCGGCACCTGCATTTATTTCTAAAATACAGGAGAAAGCATCTTCAGGTTTGCTGAGAGTAGATTTGAATTCAATATTTTCAACTGTTTCGAGCGCGATATCATACGCCGCGTTTACAGCTTCTTCCGTCGAATCACCTTCTTTATACACTTCAAACTCAAGGTCGGCATCGTCAATTTTATTTTGCAATTCCGTAAAATCGGCGACACGTTTTTCTAAAATGCGCAATTGTTTCATAGTGAGTTGCGCTTTCGCACCATCAATCCAAAAAGCCGGATCACCTGCTTTTATTTTAAGGTCGTAAATTTCTTTTTCTGCATGAGCGACGTCAAAGAAACCTCCTTATCACGCCGACGCGGTCTTTCAACCCATTCAACTGCTCAATCGTCATATCAATTGATTTAAAGTGTGAGAAAAATTATTTTTTTGAAGTGCAAAGATACGGCAGGCGGCTTTTATTTTAGTGGGTAATAAGTTCTAAATTTAAAAACTCTTTATGCAGGCGATTAAAATCTTGGTCAGTTGTGGGTAGTTATTATTCCTCATCGGCTTAATTGGGAAAGTAACAGGTCAATAGGTTCAACAATATTAATTTCTTTTACTAATTTATTGAAGCGTTCTCTGTTCACGCCGGTGTAGTTTTTTTCTTTTTTAAGTGCTTCAATATCTAAACGTTTTTTTATCGGGTGGGTTATTTTTTGTAACAACGCGGTGGTTGTATCCGTTTGAGAAGATGCAGATTTATTTACAACAACATGAATACTTTCTAAATTCATTGTACTAAACATTTGAAGCAGTTGCTCCAATTCATCTCGATTGCCAATTTCTATCGTTAATCTCATTGCGTTTTTTTTTACAAATATACACCTTTTTCATAAATTTCATCTCGATTAACTATGATATTATCAACAGGAATATCCAAGAATTTCAAACCGTCAAGTATTTTACGATCTTTAGGAATTTTGTTTTCCGGTTTGTGCTTTTCTTTTGCTTATTCGTCAAAAATTCCGGAAACAACTTGAGTGCATCTAAGTTATCCGGTGTCAAAAACTCTGTTTGTTTTGTAATCTGAATAATATTATTTTCCATTTTACTGAATTTTAGAAGTACAAAGATAATTGATAATTGATAAATTAAAAAATTGAAAATTATTTGTTGACAACTGGCAATTCTTTTTTTCTTTTACATTAGACTTGTTCAAAGATAAAAATAAAGCATCCGAATAGGAACGTTTTTTGCAAATTCGGGATAAAAAGTTATTCTATGAATATTATAAAGACGAGTCAC
>JAYTNA010000818.1:0-1147 GCA_043748865.1 Saprospiraceae bacterium | reverse complement strand
CATTTCAATACAGGGAATAATAGCGTATTTCGTTTTTAATTTTTAGAAAATTATTTTTTTGGAAATCGTGATATTCGGTGGTTTCAAATAAAGCGGCGCGTAAGTTTCTAAATCTTCAAATTTTTTTTCTCTGAATGCTTTTGTACTTGCAGCACACATCATTGCGGCAGTCGGATATTTTTTTTCATCGTAGAATTTAATATTTCTTTTATTTTCAAACAGCGGTGTCAATTTTTCCGCACCGAAACCACATAAAATTATTACTTTTCCCGCTTCTAAATATTTATCGAAAACATTTTCTGTTACAATGAGTGCTTGAGTGGCTTCAACTACTTCAATTTGTTTTTCCTGAAAAGCATAAAAACCGGTATAAACTTCCATGCGTCGCGCATCAAACATCGGACAATAAATGGCGTTTTCGTTTTCAATTTCATTAAAAACTTTTCCGGCAAACATTTTTAAACTATCTACTGCAATCAAAGGAGTATCTAAAGAATAACACAAACCTTTTGCAGTTGATACGCCGACGCGCAGAGCCGTATAAGCACCGGGTCCGTTACTGACGGCGACGGCACATAAATCAGTATATCTTATTTTTATTTCTTGCAAACAACTGTCAATCATCGGCATCAGAACAGCTGCATGACTTTCGGCAAGTTGTGCTTTTTCAATTAAAACTTTTCCCGGCAAATCACTGACACAAACTGAACAGTTTTTGTTGGAGGTTTCAATATTGAGAACGAACATACAATTACGAATTACAAATTACGAATTACGAATTAAATCAAAATTGATTATGGTTTATTCGCTCTATTTCCGCTGCAAAGATGCTTTAAATTCATCTGAAATTATATTTTCAATCTCAATAACAAGATTCATCATTCATCATTCATCATTCATCCTACTTGTAATTAACTTTGCAGTCGGAACTATTCTTTAAAATTTAATTTAAAATTTAAAATTTACTCGACATGATTATTGGCGTACCTAAAGAAATCAAAAGTAATGAGAATCGCGTAGCTCTGACACCCGGCGGTGCATTAGAATTGGTTAAACGCGGACATACTGTTTACGTTCAGACAGAAGCCGGCGAAGGTTCGGGTTTTGAAGATGACGATTATATCGGTGCCGGCGCGAAAATTTTACC
>JAYTNA010000817.1:0-2491 GCA_043748865.1 Saprospiraceae bacterium | reverse complement strand
TTAGGTGCGCTCTGAGTTGGTAACTGAAATTTATTTTTCTTTCCTTATTTTCCAAAAAACCATAAATCATTGTCATTCGACAAAAAAAGCTACTGCGATAGCTTAGGAATGCGAAATAAATAAAATGTCGAAGTAGACTTCATTATTTTTCTGTAAGACTAACCATCTTTTAAGACGAATATTGGTAGTACTTAACGCAAAAGATAGGCGGTATCACTGTAAAAGGATAAGTATACTTCGACATTTTATTTACTTCGCGTTCCTTAATTGTTTCTCTTGCCTTATCTTTGCGCCGTTAAGTGGTTCTTTTCATAAAGACTAATAGGGAATCAGGTGCAATACCTGAACTGTACCCGCAGCCGTAAACTCTTTTGACATAAAAATCGGAAACTTTTTATCACAATGTCACTGCAAAAACGTTATTAATAACTTCTTGTTATTATTAATATAGAGCGGGAAGACGATAAAAAGGGAGTGAGTCGGAATACCAGCCATTAATAAATCAATTGATTCGCGTTAAGCTCACGGGAATATGAGCGGGGACGAAACAATAAATTAATTGGCAATTGTCAACAGGCAATTGTCAATCGAATAAGTCGTTTCTCGCCGATTGTGTTTACGGGTTCGATTTTTATTAAAAAAAATAATCACAAATCCATTTTTGATGAAACGATTTTCTCTTTCTTTCGCCTTATTAGTCGCGACGATTCTTATTTTACAAACGGCTTGCAAACCGGCTGATGATACTTTAGCTGTTGATAGCTACGCCAAAGGTGTTTACATTACCAACGAAGGAAAATTTCCGAACGGTACAGGCGATGTTTCTTTTTACAATCGCAATATCGGCGGCATTACAACCGATATTTATGCAAAAGGGAATAGTGGCGCAGCAGCCGGCAATATTGTTCAATCCATGACTTATTTAAACAGAGATACCGCCTTTGTAGTCGTGAACAATGCCAATAAAATTTTGATGGTCAATCCGCGCACATTTCAAGTGTTTGACTCTATCAAATGTTCTTATCCGCGTTACGTTCATATCATTAACGCCACACGCGGGTATGTAACGTCTTGGTTACCCGGTTCGAAAGTAACGGATTCTGTTTTTGTACTGAATTTCAAAACAAAAACTTTTTTAAAAGCTATTCCGATACAAGGTGTGGGTCCGGACGAAATTTTGGATTACGGTTACAAGCATTATGTTGTCAATAACGGCGGCTTTGATTATGTAAAAGGAGACTCAACGGTGACTGTTATTGATGGATCGAATGTTTATGCCGATTCGGTTTTGACGAAAATAAAAGTAGGCCCTGCACCGAATAGTATTGTGAGCGATGCGAACGGCGATATTTGGGTATTGTGCAGCAACTATTACGGCGGCGGCAGCGGCAAATTGGTTCAAATTAAAAATGATGTTGTCGTTGCTCAATATGCTGTTCCGAACGGTGCTTCAAATTTGACAACCGATGCGACCGAAAATAATTTATATTTCTTAGTTGGCAATCAAATTTATACAAAAAATTTATTGAATTTCAGTACCAATCCACCGCAAATATTTATGTCTCAATCTTATTTTGTAGCTTTGTACGGCTTGGCATTTGATCCTACTTCGGGGTACATGTATTGTACAGATGCTAAAGATTTTGCTTCACGCGGTTCCCTTTATATTTTTAACGCCGGTACGAAAACTTTGATAGATTCTGTTAAAGTTGGCGTAGCACCAAGTAATTTTTATTTTAACTGATTTTAAATGGACGATAGACAATAGAAAATATTATCCATTGTCCATTGTCTATTGTCTATTTGTCCTAAATATGAAATTTGCAGTTATAGTTTTTCCCGGTTCTAATTGTGATGACGATATGATGTACGTTTTAGGAGACGTATTTCATCAAAACGTCGTGAAAGTATGGCACAAAGAAACTATTTTGCCGGAAATAGATGCCGTGATTTTACCCGGCGGATTTAGTTACGGCGATTATTTGCGGAGCGGTGCTATTGCGCGGTTTTCACCGATTATGCAAGAAGTAATAAAATTTGCTAACACCGGCGGTTATGTTTTCGGTATCTGCAACGGCTTTCAAATTTTGTGTGAAGCCCAACTTTTGCCGGGTGCTTTATTGAACAATGCCGGCAGAAAATTTATAGGAAAAAATATTTACATAAAACCGGCAACACCCACTTCTTTATTGACAACGGGATACGAGGATGTTATAAAAATACCCATCGCACACGCCGACGGCAGATATTATGCCGATAAACCGACGTTAGAGGTGATGCAAATAAATAATCAAATTTTATTTTACTATTGCGATGAAAACGGTGAAGTTACCGAACGCAGTAATCCGAACGGTTCGCTTCTGAATATCGCCGGCATTTGCAACGCGCAACGCAATGTATTCGGTATGATGCCACATCCGGAACGCGCTTCCGAAAAAGAGTTGGGTAATACAGACGGCCGTTTAATTTTTGAAAGCTTTTTGAAGAATGC
>JAYTNA010000816.1:0-1667 GCA_043748865.1 Saprospiraceae bacterium | reverse complement strand
GTTTTAAGTAAAACGGTAATTCGCATTGCCCATATTAAATTCACTTTGAGCGTCGTGCACTTTAAATTCTACGTGAATGAATGCTTTACCGGATTTGCAGCCCATACTTTTAAGTGAAAGACTTACATCAAAAACACCTTGTTGTGCTGAACAAGGTGCAAAAGATAATAGACAACACGCAATAGACATAGAATAGCCTACGGTTTTAGCGCGCGCTAATTTAATTGTTAAAAATTTCATAGTTTTTAAAATTTTGATTAAAAATTGATTGGCTAATTGGTTGATTCGAAGCCTTAATAGCTCTCAACCAATTAACCAATCAACTAATTAACCAATCTCTACCACTCACAAATTAACGTGTTAAATTATCCGGAGAAAAATGCTCTGTAAAAATTTTTCCTTGTGCTCTACCGCTTTTTGTAACTTTAAACTCTGTACGGCGATTGTTTCTGTGTTGTGCTTCCGAGCAAGCTACGCCGTCGGCACAACCATTAATCAACATCGTTTCACCGTAACCTTTGGCGACCATTCTTTGGGGGGCGATACCTTTTAAAGCTAAATATTGAACGGCACTTGCTGCCCGGCGTTGTGATAAATCAATATTATAAGCATCGGTGCCGCGGCAATCTGTGTAAGAAACCAATTCGATTTCCATATCCGGAAAAGTGTACATCAGCGTATAAAGCGCATCTAAATCTTTACGTGCATCCGGACGAATTTCGACATCATCGAAATTGTAATAAATATTTTTCAATTTGAACACGGAACCGTTATTAATTGTGTATTCAGCCGATGAAGGTGCGTTCATTTTTAATTCTAACTCTATTATTTTATCGCCTGCAGAACAATCTATACCTTCGGTTTTTACAGCTTCTAAATTAGAAGCAATACTGTTTTTAGTAGCATATATTTTATAAATGTCGGCACATTTAATACAGTATCTAAAATTACCGATTTCATCTGTAACAATCACTTGGTTTTCGCCTTTTTCCGGTGCGAAACTTACGACCGCATTGGCAATAGGTCCGCCATCATCGGAGTTGCGCACTTTACCTTTTACTGTAATGCAATTTGCCGGACGGTCGAGCAATAAAATAATTTCAGTGCGAGGGTCATTGCTTTTCAGAATTGTTTGTTGCGTCGAATAAGTTGTTTTTGTCGCCGAAAAAACAAATTTATTGCCTTTAGGTAATTTTAAAATAACTTTCCCGATGGCATCAGTCAATTTATTTTTCAATTTTGATTCTACTGCTTCGAGCGCGAAAGTACCATCCGATTTTATCAATTGTATTTGTTTGCCTTCACCGTTATCGGCAATAACTTCCGAAAGCGATAATTCATCTAAGTTTAAATAAGATACCGTCGCGTCTTGAATCGGTTTTCCGGTTTGTCGGTCGTAAACGAAAACTGTTATCGGGTGCATACCTTCCGTGATATCAACTGTTTTGTCGTAACTGACGGGTGAAGATTCTTTCAAATTTTCAAAAATTTCTCCTTGATGTACGTTAAACGAATAAATATCATCGCTGCCCATACCACCTATTCTATTAGAAGTGAAGTAACCATTTTTCATATCTGCATCAATAATGAAACCAAAATCATCACCCGCAGTATTGAATGGCGCACCCATATTGACCGGTAATTCTTGTTTAGTTTTTACTGTTTTA
>JAYTNA010000815.1:0-3028 GCA_043748865.1 Saprospiraceae bacterium | reverse complement strand
AAACACTTTCAACACAGGTTGCCAACTAAAATTACTCTCACCTGACCTATCAAGTGAAGTAATAAAATTGATTTTCAGCATCCGCAAGATGCCATCGGTGCGCTCTACATAGCGCGTCATCCAAAATTGTGAATCTGCTATTCTGCTTAACATAATTTATTGGTTTATTGGTGATTGGTGATTGGTTTATTAGTGGTTGGTAGAAAGTAAAAGGTAGAAAGTAAAAGGATAAAAGCAGAAAAATTATCCTTCTACTTTCTACTTTTTACTTTCTACCAATTAACCAATCACCGATAAACCAATCACCAATAAATTAGTCCACCACCCAAGTATCTTTCGAGCCGCCGCCTTGCGATGAATTGACGATGAGCGAACCTTCGCGCAAGGCAACTCTTGTTAAACCGCCCGGCACAACTTCAATACCTGTCGGACCGCAAAGTGCGTAAGGTCTTAAATCAACATGACGCGGGTGTAAGGCATCGTTAAATAAACAAGGAACGGTTGAAAGCCGAATAATCGGTTGAGCGATAAATGAACGCGGATCGGCGATGATGGCTTTTTGTGTATCTTCGAGTTCTTCTGCGGTGGCTTTGTTGCCCATTACCATGCCGTATCCGCCGGATTCGTTGGTGCGTTTTACGACCATAGTGTGCATATTTTCAAAAACATGGGCGCGTTCATCGGCGACTTGCATTCTGTAAGTCGGTACATTTTTTAAAACAGGTTCTTCGTTGAGATAATACTTTATCATGTCCGGCACATATGCATAAATCGCTTTATCATCCGCAACACCGTTTCCGATTGCATTGACGATAGCCACCGTACCTTTTCTGTACGCCGACATTAAACCCGGTACGCCGAGTAAACTATTGGCTTTAAAAACGAGCGGGTCTAAAAATTCATCATCCACGCGACGATAAATAACATCTACTTGTCGAAGCCCGCGCGTTGTTTTCATAAAAACTTTATGATCTTGCACAACTAAATCGCGCCCTTCAACGAGTTCTAAACCCATTGAACGCGCCAAAAAAGTATGTTCGTAATAAGCGGAATTAAAAACGCCGGGCGTTAGAACAACTATGTTAGGATCACCAACGGCACGCGGCGCGAGCATACGCAAATTTTTGTGCAGTAAATTCGGATAATGAGACACTTTGCGCACGCGGCTTTCGGCGAGTAAATCGGGAAACAAACGTTTCGTGACTTCTCTGTTTTCGAGCATATAACTCACACCGGATGGTGTGCGCAAATTATCTTCCAGTACATAATAAGTACCGTCCGAGTCTCGAATTAAATCTATCCCGGCGATGTGAACGTAAATACCAAACGGCACATCAATTTTATCTACTTCGCGCGTATAATGCGGACAACTGATTACTAAATCGGCAGGAACAATACCTTCTTTTATGATATTTTGATCGTGATATACATCATTCAAAAACAGATTAAGAGCTTTAAGGCGTTGTTTCACGCCCGTTTCGATGTGCGTCCATTCACTTGCTTGAATAATGCGCGGAATAATATCGAAAGGAAAAATGCGCTCGATACCTTCATTTTCAAAGTAAACGGTAAACGTTATGCCCTGATTCATGAATAATTCTTTCGCCAATTCTTCTTTCCGATGCAGAGAAGTCGTCGGCAATTGACTCAGTGTTTGAACAACAGCTCCGTAATGTTCCCGAAACGCACCGCGACTAACAGCCATTTCGTCCCAAAAATTAGCTTTGGGTTGAAAAGTATCAAATAGTTGGTTCATGTTTTAAGTTGAAGTAGTATCCAATTTAAGTTGAATTATTAACCAACAAAAATAGAGCTAATTTCTCGCTTCAAATAATTTACCGGTTATTAATACCGTATTCAGAATTAACAGAGGATTTTTTTTTATTACAAGAATTAAATCTTTCGTAATTAAAGTTTTTAAAAATAAAAAACCCCTATACCGTAGCGTATCGGGGTCTCAAACATTTATCATCTAATTCAAACTATAAATCAAATTATAAATTCAAAGTCGCATATTGTACTTCGTCGCCTGCTGCAACTTCTACCACATAAGTACCGGCAGGTAAATTAGATAAGTTGAAACGTTTTTGAACTTGAAACACAACATAATTAGAATTTTCAAAAACCAATTTACCTTCATTATCATAAATGCGCACAAAAACATTGGTGTAGTTTGACGCTAAACAGTTCACGTCAACCATATTACCTTTTTGAACGATTGAAGGTAAGAATTTGTCTTTGCGTTCATTTTCATTCAATTGAACACCGGTTTCCGTTAATTGAAATGGTTGCGTTGTTTTTGTCAAATTTTTTCTGACAACTAGTTTGTACGCACCGTTTTCTAATTGGCTAAGGTTCAATTTTTTTGCGAAACGCGCTGTTTTAGATATTTCTTGCGTGAAATATACAGTGCCATCGCTACCTTCCAATGATACTTTCACCACATCGTTTTGGATGTTATTTATATTGACAGTAATTGCTTTTACATTTTCGTCAGCAGAGATTTTCACTATTGAGCCTGCCAATACATAATTGCGTTCTACGCTACGAGCAATCGTTTGTGTGGTGTTTGAGAAAGTTAAGGCAATTGCCAAAACAAAAATTAAGAAATTTTTCATGATACTAAAATTTAAAATTAATTAAACAATCGGGTGATATATAGTTAATGGCGTTTTATGTTTGTTTCAAAATAAAATCAAACCAAAGCCATTTAAAAATAATTTTTATTTCAAAATCGAATACAACACTATAACATTTCAGAATTAAATTTGTTTTCGATGCTGCAAAGATACACCCCTAAATATCACTCAAAAGTTAAGGTAATGTTAAATTTTTATGAACACTTGGTTTCTCTGCTTCACTAATATTCTTTAATTTTGCATAAAGTCACACAATTATTGCCGGTAATTTTTATAAAACGAAAGACAAAGTATTCTTTTACCGGTTGCATTTGATATTAATTCTTTGCAAAAAAATTGAAAAAAAAATTGAAAAAAATTGAAAAAAATTGAAAAAAAAGACTTAAAAA
>JAYTNA010000814.1:0-2236 GCA_043748865.1 Saprospiraceae bacterium | reverse complement strand
TAGCGGATATTGTGTATAAAAAAATGAAAGATGAAGGGTTTGTGAGTAAGTAATCGGACTTATTGATATCGGACACGCTAACGCCGGATAAAGTGTTTTAACAATTTCTACTTAAATTTAAAAATAAAATTTATCATGCAAAAAGAAATCGAAAATAAAAAAAACTCTGATCCGAAACCGGAAAATCCGGTAGGATATCCGCTATATCCTGCGAGTGAGGATATTTATAACCAAGATACAAAAGTATTTGGTGAGACTGCGGATGTGAGTGATCTTCAAATTCAAAACGAAAAAAAATTTCAAAGCGAGAAACGCCTTGAAAAAGATTTAGACATAGAATTTTCCGACAACGAAGACTTTGATAAACAAGATGCCGATGAAAAAAATTTAAACGAAAAAGGTTTTGATGAAGATGTATCAGGCAGTGACTTAGACGTACCCGGTTCAGAATTGGATGATGCACAAGAAAATACCGGCAGCGAAGATGAAGAAAATAATTATTACAGTATTGGCGGTGATAGACATGATGATTTAGACGAAGATAAACCGGAATAAAAATTGAAATGAAAATTAAAAAACACATTGTTATTATAGGTGCCGGGTTTGCGGGCCTTAAATTGGCACGTATGCTTGATAATGACCCCGATTATTCGGTGACGCTCATTGACAAAAATAATTATCATCAGTTCCAACCTTTATTTTATGAGGTTGCGATGGCAAATTTAGATGCAAGTAATATTTCATTTCCGTTGCGTAATATTTTTAAGAGAAGTAAGAATGTCAATATTCGAGTGACGACAGTCACTAAAGTTGATACACTTAAAAATTGCATAGAAACCACAAACGGTAATATTGATTATGATTATTTAGTCATTGCCACAGGTGCGGTTACAAATTATTTCGGTAATGCCTCCATTCAAGAACAAACGTTTCCGATGAAATCAACATTGGAGGCATTGCAAATTCGTAATACACTGCTTCAACATTTTGAAGATGCAGTTGCTTCAGCATTAATAAACAATGAAAAACTTTTATCGGTTGTTATAGTCGGTGGTGGTCCGACAGGTGTAGAATTAAGTGGTGCCTTGGCGGAAATGAAACGAGATTCTCTGCCGGCTGAATATCCGGAGTTAGATTTTACAAAAATGTCGGTTTATTTATTGGAAGGAAGTAATAAATTATTAGGCAGTATGAGTGAAATATCTTCTAAAAAATCAAAAGAATATTTAGAAGAAATGGGCGTAACCGTAAAAATAAATTCAATTGTAAAAGATTATGACGGTAAGCGTATTGTATTGCAAGATAATTCTGAAATTCCGACAAATTTTGTTATTTGGGCAGCCGGCGTAAAAGGAAATGTGCCGGAAGGTATTGAGTCGAAACTTGTTTCAAAATCTAATCAAATAAAAACAGATATTTACAATCGTGTCATTTCTCTCGAAAATGTATTTGCTGTTGGTGATATTGCTTTTATTGAAACCGATTTGCATCCTAAAGGATTTCCACAATTAGCAAGTGTTGCTATAGATCAAGCAAAAAATATAGCAAATAATTTTAAAAGATTAGCGCAAAAAAAAGAGTTGACACCTTTTCAATACGTTAATAAAGGCAGCATGGCAACTATTGGCAGAAACAAAGCGGTTGTTGATTTAGCTAAACCTGCACTAAGTTTTCAGGGTTTTTTCGCTTGGTTAATTTGGATGACTTTACACTTATTCTTACTCATCAGTTTCAAAAACAAACTAATAGTACTTATAAATTGGGTTTATAAATACTTTGCGCACCGACAATCACTCTCGCTTTTGTTTGAACCATTGGTGAGAAAACGAAAACAGATAATAATTAAGCCGCCGGTAAACGAAGAAATAATTATGCTTGAAGGCAAAGACACGTAAATAAAAAAAATCTTCTCGAATTTTCTTTCAAGAAGATTTTTTTATTTAAACTCAACCAATTCTACACTACTTTCGCTGTTTCCGGAATAACAACCGCTTCCGATGTATTCATCACGATACTTTGGTGACGAATAGACTCTTGGTGAATCGCAGACATCAGTTGAATAATAAATTCATCGCTCAAATGCCGCGAACGCCCTTTTTGAATAGCTGAATTTAAAATTTCGTTCCAACGCGCTGTTTGCAAAATGCTGATGTTGTTGCGTTTTTTATATTCGCCGACATTATCCGCAAACTGCATACGCTTGCCGAGTAAAGTCAAAAGTTCGTTATCTACTTCG
>JAYTNA010000813.1:0-2267 GCA_043748865.1 Saprospiraceae bacterium | reverse complement strand
CTTGCATCGGTCCCGTGCGCCAATTACCGACTTCAATTTTGTACATACCGCTTCGACCTGCCGGAAAAAGTGCCGCGTGCCAATTGAATAATCTTTCTTTACTCAATGGTTCATTATTATTTTGTGTGGCATCCAACATCATTTCTACTATACCGTCCACATTTCTATCCGAAGGAATTAATCCGCCGATATTCATGCCTAATCGCCGAGCCAATGACGAGCGTACTTGTTCCGTATTCAAAAACTCTCCTTCAATTTCCGTAGATTTCAATACATCTAAGATTAAAGTTTCCAATTATGCTTCTTGCCTCGATTCAAAACCAAGCGTTTCCATTTTGCCTATCAATTTGCCTTGCAAATTCCTGACTGTACCAAGCAGTACGGATATATCGGCATCGTTCCATGTAAAGTGCGTCCAATTTTTGTGCTGATGTATATACATAATCCGAACGGATTTTAATTTGCGGTGAATATAAGCGTTATTCTCCGCAAATTGTGCGGTGAATAGATAAATTATTCTCCGCAAATAATTTTAAGTTAAAAAAACTTTCACTCGTCACGAGCAAAAGCCCGGCCGAACATAAAGCCGGAGGCGACCTTCTTGATTTTTTCTTTGTCACTTTCTTCTGTATCAGACAAGAGAAAGTAAATGTAAGAGCGGCAACATCACGACGGTAAAAAAACCGCACAATTTCGGTTTGTGTGCTTTCGAGCGTATCCGAATTAAAACAGTTGAAAATTGAAAGTTGATTGCGAAAAAAATTTCAAAAAAATCAAAAAAAAAATCAAAAATTTTTTAAATCATTTTCAAAAAAAAATCAAAATCATTTTCAAAAAAAAAAATTCAAAAAAAAATTCTTTCGAATATTTTTTTTGCGAATAAACATTGCCTCGCAATCAACATATAATATATGTACGCGGAGACGTTGCACCGCAACGTCTCTACAATAATTCCAAATGCAACTCTTTCTCAATTCTTTCGGCGCATTTCTCGGCGTGCGAAACGGACATACCGTTAACCTACTAAACCCGTCTCCGGCTTCGGCTGGATTGAAACCTTAGATTAACTCTAAGAAGTTTGATTCGGTTGTTCTACTAAACCCGTCTCCGGCTTCGGCTGGATTGAAACTCTTTCAATGTGTTTGTGCGCACTAACGTTAGACGTGAGTCTACTAAACCCGTCTCCAGCTGGATTGAAACTATTGATTCCTCATGTACACGCAATATGCGTGAATGACTACTAAACCCGTCTCCAGCTTCGGCTGGATCGGTGAAATAACCGTATAGCAAGACGCGAAGCATCGCGTCTCTACAAATGCCACCGGTAACCGGAATAAAAGAACCGTCGTCGAGATTCAAAATCTCGACGATGGTTCTTTTATTTGTATTCGACTTTGACTGGATTGAAACAAAAAACCCTCTGTGAATTATTCCATACAGGATTTTTTGTTTATAAATTTGTGCAATAACTCTTAAATTCTTATTTTTACTTAAAATATTAAAAAATGACATCACCACCGGTATCGCTCAATACTTTAAACGATGCACAGAGAGAATTGCTCCAACTCTTTGCGGGTGGCTTGACGGATGAGCAAATAAAAGAGTTGCGCCGTATTCTTTTAGATTTTAAATTTAAGCGCATCACTGCTTTAGCAGATAAATTTGTGGATGGAACGCGACCAGACATCAGAAGATATTGCTCACACGGAATCGAAAAAACTACTTAATTTTGATGAAAATTAAATCATAATTGAATGTCAAAAATATTATTTAAGCGCGTGATTAATATTGACAGTGAGATACTCGGCGGTACGCCCGTATTTTACGGTACACGTGTACCTATTAAAAACCTTTTCGATTATTTAGAAACCGGCGATTCTATAGAAGTTTTTCTCGAAGATTTTGAAGGTGTCAGTAAAAGTCAGGTGCTGAAAGTGCTGGAAATGTCTCATAAACTTATTGAATCATCTTCAAACATTTTCAATGAAAATTTTACTCGATGAGTGTGTTACAAAACGTTTGAAAACCTATTTAGAAGAATTTGAAGTTTTTACGGTGAGAGTTAGGTTTAAGTGGCATTAAAAACGGTAAACTGATGGCGTATTGTGTCGAAGATAATTTCGATATTTTGTTGACGATTGATAAAAATTTAATGTTCCAACAAAACATAGAAAACTATCCTTTAACTATAGTGGTTTTTAATTCATTCACGAGTAAGCTCAATGAACTCATCACTTTTTTACCCGATTTTAAATCTCAAGTTTACC
>JAYTNA010000812.1:0-2740 GCA_043748865.1 Saprospiraceae bacterium | reverse complement strand
CTTACGCCAAAAAACGCCGTTTCGAACATGCCGGTGGTGCAGGTGGTTGGATTGATAACTTCGGTTATACTTTCAGTCGCGGCAGGATTTTCAATATCGTTGAAAAAGATAAAAAACAATACGACGATGTCGTCGAAATTTTTTGGGCAAGTGGTGCAGCCATGTTAGTACGTGCCGATATTTGGCATAAATTTGGCGGCTTTGATACACAATTTTGGGCGCATTTTGAAGAAATAGATTTGTGTTGGCGTATGAAACGCGCCGGATATAAAATTATGGCAGAACCGCACGGCGTAGTTCGTCACGTCGGCGGCGGTACGATGGGATATGGCAATCCGAAAAAAACTTACTTCAATTTTAGAAATAATTTATTTGCTGTTTATAAAAACGAATCATTCGGCAAACTTTTTTGGCTTTTACCGGTGCGATTGAGTTTAGATACCGTTGCCGCGCTTAAATTTTTAAAGGATAAACAATCGCCGCATACAAAAGCAGTTTTCAGAGCGTATGTGGATTTTTTTAAAAATATTTCTGCACTCAATAAACAAAAACACATTGATAATCAAATCATTGAAGCCAATCGCATTGGATTGCCGAATCGAAACGGAATCTACAACGGTTCCATTATTTGGCAGCATTTTGTGCATAAGAAAAAATATTTTTTCAATTTGTTCAGCAAGGAAAATAATATCATAGAGGAGAATGATGATGAATAGGTTGGAGATTTTCGATTTTCGATTTTCGATTTGTGTAATTTTTAAAACCTGTAAATCAAACTAAGCAGTATTATTCATTGTTCATTATTCATTATTCATTTTTTACGCTTTCGGATTATTTTTAAACGGTGATAATTCTTGGGAAATTTTTATAATTCTCTTTGCTAAAACCCAACCCCAAATCAAAGTTAAAATAGATAAACCCATTAGTTCTTGATGAGCTTTCTGCATAAGAAAAAAATCGTACAAGCCATGAAACAAAACGGCGAGTATCCAACCCTTCAATATCATATACTTTCTACTTTCTTTATTAAATTTAGCAATACCCATGTATGCACCCATAAAAACTGCAAAAATTGCGTGCGCCGGCACTGCGGTAAAAGCACGACCGATAGCAGTGCTGAATCCGCCTGATTCTCTCAACACGTATAAAATGTTTTCGGTAGTGGCGAAACCCATGCCAATCATTGTGCCGTAAATTACACCGTCAATAGGCTCGTCAAATTCGGGATGCGGATAAATATAGCGATGGAGAAAAAAAAATTTAGAGGTTTCTTCCGAAAAAGCGACGATACCGAATGAGAAAATCGCCGTTTCAATCAGGCTTTCCGGATTTTCAAAATTTTTGAAAATTATTTGAAAAACCATGGCGGGAATAGTACTCAAGCATCCGTAAAAAAACGCCCGCAACATGAGTCCGACAGGTTCTTTTTCGTATTTATCTTGATAATACACCCAAATGCCGATAAGTAATCCGGGTAAAAGTGAAAGAAAAAGTAAAGCCATAAAAATTAGTTGAAAGTTAAAAGTTGAAAGTGAAAAGTGAAATTAATAATTTCAACTTTCAACCTTCAACTTTCAATTTAAATACACCGCTTTTTCTTCAACACCCAACAATTGTACCTCAATATTTTCTTGTCGGGTGGTTGCTAACGACAAACCGACATAATCCGGTTGAATCGGAAACGATTTGTGTTTTCTATCTACTAAAACTGCCACTTCAACTTTTTTCGGCAAAACATCTAAAAGCGGTTTTACGGCGTAAAAAATAGCTCTGCCGGAATTTGCTACATCATCAACGAGAATAATAACTTTATTGTGCAAATTTGCAATCGGATATTCTAATGTAATCGGATACTCGGTAGGAGATTGCGAATTTAATTTCAATCGCGTCAAATGAATCGTAATTGTCGTGCGTTGCCGTAAGTTTTCGGCAATCAGGCGCGCCATTTCGTAACCGTTATTATTTAAACCGGCTAACAAAATTTCCGGCGCATCAAAATTATTTTCGAGAATTTGAACCGCTATACGCGTTATTTTTTGTGCAATTTGCTTATCGTTCAGTATTTTCATTTACAATTTTAGATTTTGAATCCGAATTTTAAAACAACCTATTTAAAATCCAAAATCGAAAATCGAAAAAAGCCATTTTCCTCTTTCACCAATAACTTCATTCAATTTTGCGATAAAATTTTTTTCAGATTTTAAATTTTTAGGTATTGCATTTAGTATTTGAACTAAAAATTCAGGTGGAAAAATAATATTTTCTGCCGACATTATATCGATAAAATCATTTAAAGCTTCTATTTTCTGCGTTTTTTTAAATGTTTCTAAAAATATCAAAAAATTAGCCGGATAATCTTGTCTTGCAATTTTTTTTGTTTCAACCGGTGCCGGTACCAATTCTTTTAAGTTAAGATGTGGTGCTTTTTTGCCGGCATTATTATATTTGATACACAATGACGCTGCTTTCAATAATAAATCTTCTTTATCTTCTAGGCTTGAATTTAATAATGCTTTTTGAATGGGCAAAGGAAGTAAGGCAACATTTAATGCCTTTTTTGTCGTTCCGAGTAAAGCCGTGCATAATAAGTCTTCCATCAGTTTTCAATTTCTACTTTTTTTGCACGTAAATTTAGCATTTCTACGCCGAGTGAAAATGCAATGGCGAAATAAATATATCCTTTCGAAACGTGTTGATGCAGACCTTCCGCTATCAGTATCACACCGATAAGAATTAAAAA
>JAYTNA010000811.1:0-1111 GCA_043748865.1 Saprospiraceae bacterium | reverse complement strand
CTTCAATCGCTATTTTTAATAAAGGCAAAACTTCTCTATAAACATTCAGCGTGCGTTCGATATCGGCATCGGAATGACTAAAACACATATTGTGAAAACCCGCCCATAAAATGCCCCGCCGAATCATTTCTTGTTGCATAAAAGTTTTTACCTCTAAACCATTTCCTGCTTCAGACGTAAACGTTACCATAGAACGGCAATTATAGCCGATACATTTTGTATATTTTTCCATGCCGAGTTCTTGCGCTATTTTATTGTAACCGTCTTTCATCAACGCGCCTTTTTCATCCAAATATTTCGGTACATTTTTAGCAATGAGTTCTTTTATAGTCGCTTTACAAGCTGCTAAAGATAAAGTTTCACCGCCGAAAGTCGTATAGCTGAAAACTTCTGAATTAAAAAGTTCCATCACGTCGGCTCTGCCGGTTAGAAAAGCAATCGGCATACCGTTAGCACACGCTTTTGAATAAACAGCTAAATCCGGCTTTACGCCAAAGTATTCTTGCGCGCCACCGATCGCGATGCGGAAACCTGTCCACATTTCATCAAAAATTAAAAGAGTCCCGTTCGCTTTACACACAGCCGCTAATTCTTTCAAAAAACCCGGTTTCGGTGGTTCAAAAATAAATGGTTCAAGTATGAGTGCTGCGACATCTTTATCTAACGATGCTTTAATAGATTCGATATCATTGTACTCAAAAGTATAAGTCAAATTTTGAACTGCTTCAGGAATACCGAGATTGCGCGAAGTGATACCGATATACCAATCGTGCCAACCGTGATAACCGCAACAAAATATTTTATCGCGTTTGGTAAATGCACGCGCTACACGAATTGCTGCGGAACAAACATCCGCACCGGTTTTAGAAATTTTTACGGCTTCAGCATTCGGAATAATTTTTTTTAGTAGTTCCGATACTTCGACTTCTAATGGGTGCATTAAAGAAAACGTGATGCCTTCTTTCAATTGTTTTTTTATTGCATTGTCCACCGCCGGATAACAATAACCGAGTGAAACAGGACCTATTGCGGCGTTGAAATCAATAAATTCGTTACCATCTACGTCCCAAACATGCGATCCTTTTCCTTTTTGCAAATAAATAGGCGCGAC
>JAYTNA010000810.1:0-4129 GCA_043748865.1 Saprospiraceae bacterium | reverse complement strand
TTCATTATATAGACGAAAAAAATAAATTTAGTTGCTTGTTTTTTTTTAAGCGAATTCAATAAAGTCTTTAAAAAAATAATTTTATTTTCATAAAATGTTGATAATGAAATTGTTTTGAAAAAAAAAATAAAATTAAAGCGTTTTTTTTAACGCAACTTTAACGCGAGAGATTATGAGAATGAATAATTTTGAAGTTTAAAGGAAAGTAAAAATCAAGCTGCAAACAACTCTTCCAAATTTATTTTTAAGTCGGGAAAAATAGCGCACTCCAGCATTTGATCGCTCACACGTATTATCGGCAGACTATAAAGACCGGCATCATTCAGAACGAATTGAAAAACGTGTTCGTGATCAAAATCAACCACCCAATATTCTTTGACGGCATTTTCCTCATACAAACGTTTTTTGGTGTCCATTTCTTTCTTTGAATTACCGGGTGAAAGAATTTCAACTATTAAATCCGGTGCGCCAAAACATCCTGCGTCATCTAATTTTGTAGTATCACAAACAATACAAACATCAGGTTGAACGACAGTATTTAAATTTTTATTTTTCTTTACAGGTTTTTGATTGTCGTAAAGACGCACATCAAAAGGTGCCGGAAAAAATTGGCAACTATGATTTTTAAAAAAATTATAAAAAATTCCATAAAATTCACGTGATACAACTTGATGCTTGCGATTAGGCGCAGCCATCGGAAAAATTTTCCCTTTGATGAGTTCTACTCTTTGTTCAAATTGCCAACTGATATAATCGAGATAAGAATAAAAACCGTTCGGGTCAAGTTGAGAAAGGCTTGTAATTTTTTCAGCTAATACTTTTTCCATAATTTTTTCTTTGTAACAAAAATAGCATAAAAAAAGCAATAAACGCAAGTTGGTTAGTGATTAGTGGTGATTTTTTTGTGAGCCAATTTTATCCATTGTCCATTATCCATTGTCTATCGTCCACTGTCAGTTTTTTTAATTATCTCTATTGCTTTTTCAATTAACTTATCTTTGCCTTCTATTTCGTCTTTGGCATTTGTCGTTACTTTAATTTTAGGTGTAACGCCCGATTCAATGTTCGTGCTATCCGGCAATAAAGTATAAGTCGCAGAAAAACGATATTGCCAACCGTTCGGCAAATCGGATGAGATCGGAATCCCGCCGCCGCCGCCGGTTTGATCGCCGATTAAAGTAACATTTGGTAATGCAGACATAAAACCCGCAAAAAAAGTGGTAGCAGAATAACAACCTCTATTAATGAGCAGCATCACCGGTTTTAAATATGATGCGGCTTTGGGTGTCGGTGCTGCGTAAAATGTAGTACCTTTTGTGAATTGATTGTGTGCCGTGCCGTTTTTCATAAAACTGTAACCGACCGGCACTTTTTTTTGCGTAAAGCGATTCATAATTTTCAGAACGTTGTTCATCGCACCGCCGCCATTGTCACGCACATCAAAAACTAATCCGCGTGCGCCGGAGAAACGACTTAAAATGTAATTCAAATCGCTGTCGGAAGTAGGTGCGGAAAAAGAGCCGTAATGCACGTAACCGATGCTGTCCGACAACCACTGATGAAAGAACGGACCCGTAATTTGAAAATCGTTTCCGAGATATTTTCGCGCAACAAAATTGAAATTATAATTATCCGGAAAATCTTGCTTCCACCGCCAATTATGACTGCGTTGCGTCGGTGTTGTCAAATTAACGTGACCGTCGTGGAGTTCATTCAACATCGTTTCCAAAACTTTGTACAGAGAGTCTTGAGATATTTTATCGTCTATACGTGCCGCATAACGTTGTTTTGCTTTCTGCCAATCAATTTTTTTTAAATCGAAAAAGGCGTAATGTTTGTCAACTGTTTCCCACATTAAATTGAAACAATTTGTCGGCGTGTTGCGCTCGTCGGCTTGCATGAGAAATCTGCTGCAAGAGGGGAGGAGAAACAACATAAAAATTAAAACGATTGGAAATACTCCGGCATTTATGCCGGAGTTAGTCATCTGTTCGACTATTTTATGCCGCAGAACACGCAAATAGAAAATCATTGTTTATCTTTTTTTTCAGCCTCGTCCAATTTTTGTTGGATGAAATCCGTATGCCGTTTTATTTCCGAGTTGACTATTTTATCTATTTCTTTTTCTGTGAGTTGTTCGCCGTAGTTTTTTGTTAATTTGTGATTTCCTTCGGAATACTTAATCACAAAATCTGATTCATTAAATACAAGTACAATTTGGTAAGCATAGTCAAAATCGTACCTATTAATATTAAATTTACTAAAATCAAATTCAAGATCGAGTCCTTCTATTATGTAGTCTTCACCAGCAAAGGTGAAATCAGATGGCTTATATACTCGAAAATACCCGAAGATATCGATTGTTTGCTTAAAGTTGCGATAGCTATCACTGTAACTTCTACCATCTAAAGCATCAATCCTTTGATCTATTTTAACTCCGGTAAGTAATTTATCTTTTATATAATCGTCGTATGCCTCATCAACCCACCCTGAAAAATTTTCTTCAGAAAGATTAACAGAAGAACTCAACCTACCATAGTACTCCTCAAATTTTTTATTCTTTTCTATGAATTTATTAAACAGTATTGACAAATCTTCTTTACAAAGTTTATTTATAATTTCATTTGTCTTATAAACTTTTTTTCCTGTTCCCAATCCCTCAATCCGCTTACCCAAAAGCGCAAACGCCTTATCAACATCATCCGCATCTTCAATATCTTCACCTTTTGCACCTCTAATCATTAACTCCAAAGATTGCACTAAATTTTTGGCGATGTAATCAACAAACGGTTCAATCAAACCGGCATCGGCTTGTCGGATGGCAGCGATATAATTTTGTTTGTCTTGCGTGCGTACAATCACCGGCGGAAAACCGTGTTGCAGCAAAATAAAATTCATGAGAATGCGCGCCAATCTGCCGTTACCGTCATCGAAAGGATGTATGCGCACAAATTTATAATGAAACTCGGCAGCTAAAGTAATCGGATTGATATTCGATTTTTCGTTTTCTGCACGATACCAATTAATAAGGTCGTGCATTTTTGCCGGCGTTTCTTCCGGTGTTGCAAAACGAAAAATTTCTCCGGTAACGGTTTTTACATGATTCGGAGAAGTTTTGTAGGTGCCGACTTGAATAGTTTTTTCGGAGGGTTTTCCGTCAGGCGTAATCGCCGGACTTTTGTAGGGTTCTTTTAAAATGAGTTTGTGTAATTCGCGAATAAAACTTTCCGTCAAAGGGCGTTCTTGTTTGATGACATCCAAAATTTCGTTGATGGCTTTGTTGTGTCCCGTAATTTCAAAATGATCTTTCAGGGGTTTACCGCTTGCCGTTATACCGAATAAAATCAAAGCCTTTGTTTCACCATAAGACAAAGAATTACCTTCCAAATTGTTGGAGTGAAAATTCCAATCGAGGCGAAATTTTTGCATAATGCGCGCTTCATCGTCTTCGTTGAACGGACGCATTGTGTCTAATTCTTTTTTTAAACGCAGAGCGTTTGATATGCTTTCCATTTTTCGATTTTTCTCTCAACTACAACTTCACATTCATAATCCCGACAATCTCTTTCACTTCTCGCAAAGTTTGTTGCGCCGTTTTACGAATATGTGCCGATGATTCTTTTATTTCCGCTTGCACATCTTTTTTGCGCGATTGAATATCGGCTAATTTATCTTTAAAAGGGTGAACCAATTCTACAATCGCTTCGCCGACGGTGTGTTTTAAATCGGAATACTTTAATGTGCCGTTGTAATAATTTTCTAAAAGCGTATCGTGTTCCAAAGTTTTACCGCACGCTTTTATTAAGGTAAATAAATTATTGACACCCGGCGCTATTTCACCCGTTTTATTATTACCGGCATCCGTAACAGCAGATTTAATTTGTTTTCTGATTTGCTCTATATCGCCGAACAGATTGATATAATGTTTTTCACCTAGGCTCTTCGACATTTTTTTTGAAGCATCCGCAGGCGATAAAAGTTTAGGTATATCTGTAAATAAAGGTGCCGGATGCGCAAAGTATTCTTGTCCGAATTGCGAATTGAAACGCGCTGCGATATTTCTGCTCAACTCTAAATGTTGTTCTTGATCTTTTCCGATAGGCACATAATCCGCTTTATAAATTAAAAT
>JAYTNA010000809.1:0-2168 GCA_043748865.1 Saprospiraceae bacterium | reverse complement strand
ACGATTTCAGAAATGCTTTTTCAGAAAAAAAACCGATAGATATTGTTCACGCCTCGCTTTTTTGTCACCATTTTTTGGAAACGGATATTGCAGCATTTATAAAAACGTGCAGAGACAATAAAGCCATTTTTCTCATCAATGATTTGGAACGCAATTGGTTCGCGCATTATTCCATAAAATTTCTGACACAATTATTTTCAAAATCGCCTTTAGTAAAAAATGATGCACCGCTTTCTGTTTTGCGCGGCTTCAAACGTCCGGAATGGCGAGCGATTATAGAATTGTCCGGCGCGAAAAACTTTTCAATAAAAAATCGTTGGGCGTTTCGCCATTTGATAATTATAGAGCCATGAGCTATAAGCTATGAGCTGCAAAATCTGATTTTAAAACTCAAATTTTATATGGAGGAATATGCTTTAGATGCCTCAAAGCTCAAAGCTCAAAGCTCAAAGCTAAATTATGATTGTGCTGTTATCGGTGGAGGATTAGCCGGATTAACTCTCGCAATTCAATTAGCAGACATTGGCTATTCTATTATTCTTTTTGAAAAAGAAACTTATCCCTATCATAAAGTGTGCGGCGAATATATTTCGATGGAAAGTTTCGATTTTTTGGAACGTCTCGGCGTACCGCTTTCCGAAATGAATTTGCCGAAAATTACAAATCTATTAGTTTCTTCCCCTGACAATAATTTTTTTCAACGCACATTAGATTTAGGCGGATTCGGCATCAGTCGTTACACACTTGATAATTATTTGGCACAATTGGCGCGAAAAAAAGGCGTAGAAGTTTTGGAAGCAACGAAAGTAACGGACGTGGTTTTTGAAAATGATACTTTTACAATTAAAACTGATAAAGGCGATTATAAATCTAAATTAGCTTGCGGTACTTACGGTAAACGATCGATTTTAGATAAAAAATTGGGGAGAAACATAACTCCGGATAAAAATGAAAAAAATTATGTCGGCGTAAAATATCATATCAAATTAGATTTTCCAAGTGATAGAATCGAGTTACACAATTTCAAAGATGGTTATTGCGGCATTTCAAAAGTAGATGGAGATAGATTTTGTTTGTGCTATTTGACCGACGCGCAAAACTTGAAAAATAACGGTAACGATATAAAAACAATGGAACGCAATGTGTTGATGCAAAATGACTTTCTAAAAAAGTATTTCACGGAAGCGGAATTTTTATACACCGAACCACTCACGATTTCTCAAGTAACTTTCCGAAAAAAATCTTCGATAGAAAATCATGTTTTAATGTTGGGCGATGCTGCCGGTGCAATTGCACCGCTTTGCGGCAACGGTATGAGTTTGGCGATGCGCGCAGCGTTTGAAGCAACACCCATCATTCAAAATTATTTGGAAGGACGCATTACGCGAGAAGTTTTAGAAAAAAATTATAAAAAAACTTGGAATAAAAAATTTGCTTTTCGAATTGCTATAGGTAGAAACATTCAACATCTTTTCGGCAAAGAACGGATGACAAACGTTGCCTTTAGAATCTTAAAACAAATGCCGGTCGTAATTGATAAGTTAATTGGATTAACGCATGGAAAAACATTTTAAAAAACATTTAAAAACCTAAGTAAGCCGAACAATTGTGGAAAATAAAATTTTTTAACACACAAAAATTTTATAAATTTGCACCACAATGAGTAACTTTATCGTATCAGCGAGAAAATACAGACCGGCGCGGTTTGATGATGTAGTCGGACAATCGCACGTGTCGCAGACATTGAAAAATGCTTTGCGCAATAACCAAGTCGCGCACGCATTTTTGTTTTGTGGTCCGCGTGGTGTCGGAAAAACGACGAATGCGCGTATTCTTGCCAAAATTTTAAATTGCACCAATCGCACACCCGATTTCGAAGCGTGTAACGAATGCGATTCATGTAAAGCCTTCAATCAAAACGCCTCTTTCAATATTTTTGAATTAGATGCCGCTTCCAATAATTCCGTAGAAAGTATCCGCTCTTTGGTGGAGCAAACGCGCATACCGCCGCAACAAGGGCAGTATAAAGTTTTTATTATTGATGAAGTACACATGCTTTCGCAAGCAGCTTTCAATGCTTTTTTGAAAACTTTGGAAGAACCGCCGCCGCACGCTATTTTTATTTTAGCGACGACCGAAAAATTTAAAATTATTCCGACGATACTTTC
>JAYTNA010000808.1:0-3429 GCA_043748865.1 Saprospiraceae bacterium | reverse complement strand
AAACGCCGAATTGTACGCCGAATTTTTTACAAGCCTCCGATAATTCTTTCACAATATCACCCTTACCGTTTTTGTACGGACTATTTTTTATCGAATGTGCTGTTTGTGCTGTTTGCCACAAACAAAATCCGTCATGGTGTTTTGCGGTGATGATGACGCGTTTGAAGCCGGCGCGTTTCAAAGTTTTTACAATTTTATCTGCATTGAAAAGTGTCGGATTAAAAATTTGCGGTGATTCCGTGCCTTCTCCCCATTCTCGATCGGTAAAAGTATTGACACCAAAATGCAGAAACGCCGACAATTCGGTTTGTTGCCAAGCAAGTTGTTGCGGTGTCGGCACAACAAATTTCTGTGCAGATAAAGTTGCCGATGTGAAAAGGAATAAAAAAATAGATTTCATGCTTTTAAAGTTTTCCAAAACCACGCTGCCAAACACGCACCAATGACGGGAGCAGTGAGATAAATCCATACATCTGTTAAATTACCGGAAACGAGTGCCGGAGCGAGACTTCTTGCCGGATTCATAGACGCGCCGGTTATCGGACCGCAAAAAATTGCTTCCAACATCACTGTCGCACCGGCGCACATACCTACTAATTGTTGCGTAGTTTTATTACCGCTCTGCGCCGTAAAAATAACAACAGCCATTAAAAGAAAAGTGAGAATAATTTCAATAATAAACGCTTGCCAAATGCCGAATCCCGCGGCAGGTAGTGTCATACCGAAATTTTGAGTGGCAGGAAATAAAAATTTTAAAGTGAGACAAGCTGCAATCGCTCCGGTTATTTGACTGCCGATATAAGGAATCAATTCTTTTTTGTCGAACAAACCCGCAGCAGCAAATCCGATTGTAATCGCCGGATTTATAAAACACCCGGAAATTTCTCCAAAAGCATAAACTAAAACGGTGACGATGAGTCCGAAAGTAATTGAAATACCTAATCCGCCACCAACAGCACCGCTTGTATGTTGGTTAATGACACAAGCACCGACGCCGCAAAAAATCAAAAGATAAGTAGCGACAAATTCTGTAATGTATTTTTTCATGAAACACTTGAATAAAAATGGTTGGTTGAATAAATGAATTTAGAGACACTAAATTAATTTGTTTATTTGAACGATTACGGTTTTATAAAAGAAGTTTTCAAAAAACATTAAATCAGTCGATCCGCTAAACACTTACCTCATCCAACAAAACCAAAATCGAATCGTAATTTTTGCCCACCGCTTCCGAAAAATTAATTTCACACGTCTTAGCAGAACTGTAATAACCTTCATACGGTGTTTGTTTTACTTCATCAGCTTCTAATTTTACGGCTGCGCGTGTGAGTTCCGGATAATAAAATCCGCGATCGCCTGCCATACCGCAACAACCGGCGAATTGCGGTATATCTGTTTGAACAGCACAAGCATTGCCGATTTTTTTCATTTTGTTTAACAAACCCATTTTATAAACGGAACAGACGGGATGAAAAACGATTTTATTTTTCTTGTTTTTTATTTCCAAGCGCGGTAAAAGAATGTCGGCAGCGAAATCAATACTGTCTAAAAATGTCATTTGAGCGTGACACAATTTATTTTCATTGCTCAAGTATTTACTTGAATTGAGTAAAGTTTGTGTACAAGAAGTCACATCCATCACAATCGAAATTTTACCTTGCTTACTCCACAACCATAATTTTTCAATTGTCTCATTGGCAGTGTATTTATAAGCATCAGTAAATCCTTTAGAAGAAAAAATTTGTCCGCAGCACGTACCGTTTATTTTTTCGGGTATAATTAAATCAACGCCGGCTTTACAGCAAACACTTTTGAAGGTATTGAAAATACCGCCGTTCATCATGCGAGAAATGCAGGAAGAAAAATAGATAACGGACAACGAATTTTTGGACAACGGACAACGGACAACGGACAACGGACTTTTTCCGTTGTCCGTTGTCCGTTGTCCATTGTCCAAAGCATTATTCCACAACGGAAAATCCGGCACAATTTTACGCATCGTTCCGGTAAGGGCATGCATAAAATTATCACCGAATAAACTATTAAAACTATGTCCGGCTTTGAGCGACAGGCGCGCAGAATTTTCTAAAACATTGAAATTTTTAGCTAAAAACAAAGCGCGTTTGCCGGCAGCAATCGAATGATTTTCTCGACGCAAACGTTTGACGAGTTCGCCCGTATTAATGTCAACGGGACAATCAGTGGCGCACATGCCGTCAACAGCGCAAGTATCGAGACCATCGAATTGAAATTCTTTTACGAGTTGTGCGTGTTTTTCTTTTGCTCCCGCGTTTTCTAAATTTTTCAAAGCGCGACGAATGCGAATCCGTTCGCGCGGTGTTAAAGTATAATCGCGACTCGGACAACGTGGTTCGCAAAACCCACACTCGACGCATTTATCCACTTCTTCTTCAACGGTCGGATTTATTTTAAAGTTTTTAAGATGTATATTTTTGTCTTCAGTGATAATTACATCCGGATTGAGCAAATTATTCGGGTCTAAAAGTTTTTTCAAACGTTTCATAACCGAATACGCTTCACTCCCCCACTCTGCTTCTACATAAGGCGAAACGGCGCGACCTGTACCATGTTCCGCTTTCAATGCACCGTCGTATTTATTCAATACCAAATCAAAAAGTTCATCATTGAAAGCTTCAAAACGTTCGATTTCACCGGCGTTGTCAAAGCGTTGCGCAATCAAGAAGTGTAAATTTCCATCTTTTGCGTGACCGAATACGATGCCTTCCGGATAATTATATTTTTCAAAAAGATTTTGTACATCTACCACTGCTTCACCTAAACGTTCCACCGGAAAAGCAATATCTTCACTCATCATCGAAGTACCGCTTTGTCGCGCTGCAGCCACTGACGGATATAAACCTTTACGTACTTTCCAAAGCAAACCTTGTTCGTCGGCATTGCGCGTAAATTCCGGCGCGTGTAACAACGGTAATTTATTTAGTTCGGGCAGAGCAGCGTAGTATAAGTCAATTAATTCTTGTTCCGTCGCCGCTTGATATTCGGTTAAAATAGCAGAACCATGTTCACCCAAATTTTTAATTTTATCCGGCACACCTTTCACGTTTTCAATCGAGCGCAGCGATTTTTTATCCATAAATTCGAGTGCGGCAGCACCGGTATTTTTCAAAGCAAAAATAGATGCACAAGCCGTTTGAGGCGAATCGAAATATAATAATCCGGTGAGTTTGAAAGGTAAATCCGGTAACGTGTGCATTACCGCTTCGGAAATAAAAGCCAAAGTACCTTCCGAACCGATGAGCAGATGCGCTAAAATATCAAGCGGGTGTTCGTAATCAATAAAAGCATTGAGACCGTAACCAGTGGTGTTTTTTGTTTTATATTTTTCTCTGATTTTACGGTACAGTGTCGTATTATTTAAAATTTCTTGATGCAACAATGTCAATTCGG
>JAYTNA010000807.1:0-3472 GCA_043748865.1 Saprospiraceae bacterium | reverse complement strand
GATAAAGCGCATTATATCGGTTCAACGAGTGGCTTGTTGTCGTTTGTTCAAAAAAGCAAAGCTAAGGAATTTATTGTAGCGACAGAATCCGGTATTTTGCACCAAATGCAATTGAAAGCACCCGATAAAATTTATTATCCGGCACCACCGACAAATTCGTGCGCGTGCAACGATTGTCCGCACATGAAGCGCAACACGATGGAAAAACTTTATTTATGTATGAAATACGAATTGCCGGAAATTATTTTGCCGGAGTGGATTATTAATGAAGGCAGGGCTTCAATTGACAGAATGTTAGAAATTTCAGCAAAAGCAGGACTATGAAATAAGTTATCGGTTATCGGTTATTGGTTATTGGTTGTGGGGTTTAGTAAATTAATTAAAACCAATAACCAATAACCAATAACCGATTTCACATTAATCCGAAAATTTTGGCGTATTTCATCAATTCGCCCGGATTAGAGACTTTTATTTTACCGAACATAAAAGCTGTCATCGGATTTTCTTCCCCTTTGACGATTTTCATAAGCGTATCGCCTTTAACGGTGACAAGACATTTAGCATCGCCTACCAAACCATCTTCTACTTCCAATTTACCGTTTTCGATTTTCACGGTTTTTTGTCCGCCATTTTCGCCGCCAATGTCGAAATGAAAAACGGTATTGTGTCCGGCAATAGCATCTGAATTTATTTTCGATTTTAAATCGTCTATGAAAGTAAGGGCGTCCATTTTTTTAAATTAGAATAAAAATTAAGAAATTAGCTATGAGCTTTTAGCTTCGAGCTGGATATAGATTTTTACTTCTGATAAACTAATAGCTAAAAGCTTATAACTCATAGCTTATAGCTTTTAACTGACTGAACGGTGATTTTGATTTTTCTAAAACCTTTATTTCATCACCAACTTTTATTGTGCCATCGCCTTGATGCAAAAGATTTTGTCCAAAATAAACTTTATTATTGTGTACACGATAACGCGCCATAGTGCGTGTAGGTTCTTTTCCTGTTACACCTGTTTCCTGATTTACAGTCGGAACAACGCAACGACCGCATAATTTTACACCGTAAAAATCAATATCATTTACGGAAAAATGCGACATCTCATCTTCGTCATGCGCATCACCCCCTGTAAAAACAATATTCGGACGAAAACGGTTCATTTTTATTTTTTCCGACAAAAGTTCATTCAATTTATCTAACGCCGCTTCACCTATAATTAAGGTCGGATAGCCGTCACTCAAGCTTGTTATTTCAGCATTTTTTGCGTATTTATTATCTACATAACGCAAAGATTTTTCAGGCATATAGACCAATCTGCATTTTTCTTTCAGTATTTCCGAAAACCATTTATCTGCGTTCTTATTCACAAATTGCACCAAACAAACATCGTCAAATACGCGCGCTACAATTTCTTCTTGTGTTTCACACCCAAAGGTAATCAAAATACTTTCGCCTGTCTGTTTGTGTGTTACTTTCAAATGCGTTTCGGTCAGTGACACTTGCAATAAAGCCAACTCATGATTTTCGCGTTGCGTTATAAATCTATTCTCTGCATCCACTAACATCCAACGACGGTCATATTGCAAGCCTTGTCGCGTCAGTTTCGCTTCTTGAACAGTAACGCCACCCAAAGATTTTATCGGATAAATATTTAGTTCGCTGATTTTGTACATAAAATAATTGGTTATCTGTTATCGGTTATCTGTTATTCGTTATCGGTTATTCGTTATCGGTTATTGGTTATGAATTAGAGATTTTTAAACTCTTTATAATTGATAACCGATAACGAATAACGAATAACCAATAAACAATAACCGATATTCATCCTCCCGCTTTTTTAGTTTGCGAAAAACCTTCCGTAACGAGAAATGCTAATACTTTATCTCTGAAATCTCCTTGCAGAATAATTTCATTATCTTTTACGGTGCCGCCGCAACCGCATTTTGTTTTCAATATTTTGCCGAGAACTTCGAGTGTATCTTCTTTACCAATAAAACCGCGTACAACAGTTGCCGTTTTATTCCCTTTCAAACGTTCGAGATGCAAACGCAATTTTTGTTGCGCCGATTTTATATCTTCCGATTCTTCATTCATTTCTTCCGGTTGCCAATCCGGATTTGTTGAATAGACAATGGCATTGCCGGGTGCATCTTGATTTTTTTTCACGACTAAATTTTTAGAAAAAAGTTTCGATGCAAAATTAGTTTTTGTTTTCGGTTAATCAAAAATTAAAATCATTTTTAAACTACAAAACTAAAATCAAATAGAATTATTAAAAACCAAAAAAAATCGTGTCGAGAAAGTTTCTCGACACGATTTTTTTTGAAAATTAACCATTAACCATTAATCATTAACCATTAAAACACTGCGTTTCACAAACGCTGTCAACTCTGCACCTTTTAACATGCCTTGCGATACGAGTGCTAAATCGTAAAGATATTTTGCTAACTCGGTTTGCGCTTCGCCGGTTTCGCGCAAAAGTTTTTGCGCTACTAACGGGTGATTAGTATTAACAACCACATCAAAACTGTCAGGCATTTCGCCTAAGTTCATGCCTTGAAACTGACGCATCTCACTCATGCGACGCATAAATTCGTTGCGTGTGATTTGCACCGGTGCGTCGTCTGCAGAAAGTGGTTTTAAGACGACATTAGAAAATGCGCCGGCTTTTTTTACAAACGGTTCAAAAATACTTTTTACGGTTGTTTCTTCACTGTCACTCAGTACCGAAACTTTTTTCTCGTCTTTGTGCACCAAATTATCAACCGTATCAGCATCAACGCGGACGAAAGTTAAGGTCGGATCTTTGTATTCGACGCTTTGCATGAAATGATTATCAATCACACTGTCCATTTCCAAAACCACATAATCATGCGCTTTTGCAGATTCAATTTGTGCGTGTTGTTGTTGCGGATTGTTAGTATAAATCAAACACAAACGATTGCTTGTATCGGTTTGATTGGCTTTAATTTTTTCTTTCAATTCAGAAAGTGTAAAAAATTCGCCGTCAGTTGTTTTATAAAGACAGAACTCCGTTGCTTTTTCATTGAATTTTTCTTCACTTAACATCCCATATTTTACAAATACGCTCGTATCAATCCATTTGTCCGTAAAATTTTGTCTGTCTTTTTTAAACATATCCGACAATTTGTCAGATACTTTTTTGGTGATGTACGTCGTAATTTTTTTAACTTCTCTATCACTTTGCAAATAAGAACGCGAAACATTCAAAGGAATATCCGGCGAATCAATTACACCGTGCAATAAAGTTAAAAATTCCGGTAAGATTTCTTTTACATCATCGGTCACAAAAACTTGATTGCTATACAGTTGTACTTTATTTTTTTGCGCTTCTAGAGCATTTGCTACTTTCGGAAAATATAAAATACCGGTAAGATTGAAAGGATAATCAATGTTCAAATGAATCCAAAATAACGGCGGTGTGCTGTACGGATACAGTTCGTTGTAAAAA
>JAYTNA010000806.1:0-4571 GCA_043748865.1 Saprospiraceae bacterium | reverse complement strand
TGAATTTCTCCTCTTTCACCAACCGGCAACGGATTTAAACTGTTATCAACGATGCGCATATCTGTTGAAGGCAAAGGCATTCCGATAGTACCGATTTTTCCGATTTCACCAATCGGATTCGATGACGCGCAAGGCGAAGTTTCCGTCATACCCCACCCTTCAGATACATGGCTTTTCGTAATTTCAAACCAACGCTCTGCCACTACTTTATTTAATGCCATACCGCCGGCACCGGCACCTTTTGAGCGCGAATGATCTAATTTTGCAAATTCCGGATTATTTACAAGCGCATTGAAAAGTGTATTGATACCGACAAAATAAGTCGGACGGTATTTTTTCAAATCTTTTATAACCGAAGGCATATCGCGCGGGTTCGGCACTAAAATATTATTCGCACCCAGACTAAACATACCCATACAATTTACCGTTAGTGCATAAATATGATAAAGCGGTAACGGACAAAACGCGACTTCAGTGCCATCGTTTTTTAATTTTGTACTTGTCACACAACTCATCTGCAACATATTGGCGACTAAATTTCTGTTCGTCAACATCGCACCTTTTGATACGCCGGTTGTGCCGCCTGTATATTGCAATGCAATCACATCATCGGGGTATGTCGGAGTTGGTGTATATTTTTTTTTTGCGCCGATATTCAAAGCCGCTTTAAATGAAATACTACCGGGCAAAATGAACGCCGGCACTAATTTTTTTCTTTTGCGCACAATGTAATTAATCAACCAACCTTTCAATCCGCCCACCATCTCGCCCATACTTGTGACGATGACTTTTTCAATACCGGTTTCGGCGATAACTTCTTGAAGGTGACTCGCAAAATTTTCGACAATCACAATCGCTTTCGCGCCCGAATCGTTGAATTGGTGTTTCATTTCTCGCGTCGTATAAAGCGGATTGGTGTTTACTAATATCATACCTGCACGCAGTACGCCGAAAATTGCAATCGGATACTGCAAAATATTTGGCATCATCAAAGCGACTTTGTCGCCTTTTTGCAAGCCGGTGCTTTGCAAATAAGCGGCAAACTGTTTGCTGTATATATCTATCTCTGAAAAACTCAAAGATTTATCGAAACAAGTAAATGCGGGACGTACGCCGAATTTAGTCAGAGTTTCATCAATCATTGCGACTAAGTTCGGATAATCTTCCGGACGAATGATTGCCGGCATACCTGCCGGATAATGTGAGAGCCAAGGGCGTTCCATATTTTTTCGTTGATTCTTATAATTGGTTGATTGGTTAATTGGTAAAATAGTTAATTGGTAAAAAGAATTAACCAATTAACTAATCAACCAATTAACCAGCTATTCAATCACAAAAATTATAAATTTATTTTAAAAAACCTAAGAGAGTGGAAAATAAATATAAAAAGATAAATATTAAGGAAAAAATTTACTTTATAAATGACATTTTACAATTCTGAACGTCTAATTATGAGTAGAATTAATCTTAAGAATCGATGCAACTGTTTAGCACAAGAAGATTTCTCTACTAATGTGCAAAGGATGTAAAGCCCTGCATAGTTGTCAATTTTCATTTTTAGATAATATTTTCCGATGTTATTGTTTATTTACACCGAATGCACTATTTTTACATTGGAACAGCAATAACAACTCGCTAAAATAAATTAGGATATACTTTTATGGTACCGGAAGAAGAACATATATCTGTCGCAAATAAAAATTATAAGTTCAAAGAAATACGCACTTATGCTTCAACGGAATGGTTGGCGGATAACAGAAAAAAATATCGCCAAGTTTTTGACCGTTTTGAAACGGCATATGTCTATGCTGAACTGTCGCTTTATAATAAAAATTTTGACCTCGAAGATTGGGAAGCCGACTTTGAGTTGAAGTGTTTTGCTTTGAAAAAAGGTAAAAACGAATTGTGCAATTTATCCTTCAAGAAAATCGTCAGCAAATTCGATCATGTGACTTATATCCGAGAAGGATGGGGAAATAAAAAAGAAGGTACGTTTTGGAAAAAAGGAACATATTATTGGGAGGCATATATTGACGGTGAAAAAATCGGCACGAAGTATTTTTATATCGAAGAGGGCGGACGCGAATTTACTTTTTATGACAATCCTTATTTGGAAGTAGCGGATTTGCGTTTGTATGAAGGTCCTTATGATGATAGTACTGATACGACGCATACCTATTTTCATACTTTCAAAACCGAAGAAACACGTTACATTTATGCGGAAATAGAATTGAAAAACTTAAATGTCAATAAAAGTTGGCAGTGCGAATTGTTTGTCAAGTTTTACAATGATTCGCGAGAATTGAAAGGACAAATTATTCGTTTGCACCGCGTAGAAAAAAAAGATGATACAATCCGCATCACGGCAGGCTGGGGATCAAATATGAAAGGTTCTTGGCGCAAAGATAGATATACTTGTGAATTAATTTTTTTAGATAAAATTTTGGCGACCGTATCTTTTGAAGTGGCGGACGATTTTCAAGAAGGTATGACGGTGGTGCAATATCCGAATTTCATTCCGATGCTTGAAATCGGTGATTTTATTTTGGATGAAGAACCTGATACGTCGTTTGAAGAAGTGATGTCGCGTTTAGATACGTTAATTGGTTTGAAAGAAATCAAACAAAAAATTAGAGATCACGCCAAGTATTTACAGTTTTTGCAATTACGAAAAGATAAAGGTTTCGACGAAAACAGTCAACTCAATGTACATTCTGTTTTTGTCGGCAATCCCGGCACAGGAAAAACGACCGTTGCACAAATGATGGGCAAGCTGTATAAAAAAATGGGGTTGCTTTCAAAAGGTCATGTGCATGAGGTAGATCGCGTTGATTTAATCGGTGAATATATCGGTCAAACAGCTCCAAAGGTAAAAGATGCGATAGAAAAAGCACGCGGCGGTGTTTTATTCATTGATGAAGCCTACTCGTTGGCGCGTTCAAATGATGATACGAAAGATTTCGGCCGAGAGGTTATTGAAATTTTAGTGAAAGAAATGTCGAATGGTCCCGGCGATTTGGCAATTATCGTTGCCGGTTATCCGAAAGAGATGCGGCATTTCATTGACTCTAATCCAGGTTTGCGCTCTCGCTTTCGTCATTATTTTGAATTTACCGATTATTTACCGCAAGAACTTTCGCAAATTGCTCTTTTGGCTTCGAAAGAAAAAGGTGTACAGTTGAGTTCGAATGCCAAAAAGCGTTTAGACGATATTATCGTTGAGGCTTTCAGAAACCGGGACCGCAGTTTCGGTAATGCGCGTTTTATACACGACATAACAGAACAAGCAAAAATAAATATGGGTTTGCGCATTATGTCTACCGAGAATCCAAAATTGTTGAACAAAGATGAATTGTCGCGTGTGCAATCCGCCGATGTTGAACGCATACAACTTAAACTGCGCAAGGAATTGCCCCATATTCCGATTGATGAAGCCTTGTTAAAGTCATCACTTGAATCGTTGAATCAACTTATTGGTATGACGAAAGTGAAAGAACAAATTCGGGAACTCGTTGATCTAGTGCGTTTTTTTGCTGAAACAGGACGCGACGTGTTGGGCACTTTTTATTTACACACCGTTTTTGTCGGCAATCCGGGAACCGGAAAAACAACGGTAGCGCGTATTCTGACAAAAATTTATAAAGCACTCGGCATTCTTGAACGCGGACACATCATCGAAACGGACCGACAAGGTTTGGTGGCGGGTTTTGTCGGTCAAACGGCAATGAAAACTTCTGAAAAAATTAATGAAGCGATTGGCGGTATTTTATTTATTGATGAAGCCTACGCACTGATCAATACCGGCACAGGTCGCGGCGATTTTGGAGATGAAGCTATTCAAACTTTGTTGAAACGGATGGAAGATCAACGCGGCGAATTTTTTGTTTTTGTTGCGGGTTATACGGACAATATGGAAACTTTCCTGAAAGCTAATCCGGGATTAAGCAGTCGCTTCGATAAAAGTTTAAAATTTGAAGATTATTCGCCGACAGAACTCATGCACATTGCCGAAAAAATGTTCACTGATGCTAATATCCAACTTTCCGCCGATGCACGTGAACATTTGCGTCAATATTTAGCATTTATGCACGAATACCGCGACAAATATTTTGGCAATGCCCGCACTGTACGCCAAGTTGTCACTGACACTATTAATAAACATAATTTGCGGATGGCAGCAATGCCCCGCGAAGAGCGCGTCGGGCAAACCAACATTATTTTATTCAAAGATGTCGAACACTTTAAACTCGACAAATCTGACTTTATTTTCAATAAAAAAACGATTGGGTTTGGTGCAAGAGGGACGAGTAATTAGGTAATGAACAATGAACAATGAACAATGAATAATGAACAATGAACAATTTTTCTGTAAATTAGTAGAGATGCATTGCTTCGCGTCTTTCTAAAGATACAAAACAAATCGGATTGTTCCGTGCGTGGAGACGCGAAGCATCGCGTCTCTACAATTAAAATAAAAACGCGATAATCTACACAGGTTATCGCGTTTTTGTTTTAGAAATACATTTTAGTAACCCATCGTCGAGATTCAAAATCTCGACGATGGGTTTTTT
>JAYTNA010000805.1:0-4154 GCA_043748865.1 Saprospiraceae bacterium | reverse complement strand
ATTAGAAAACAACCTGTCGGCACCGGCGGCTTCGGTTACGATCCGATTTTTCAACCGAAGGGTTTCGATAAAACTTTTGGTGAATTACCGGCAGAGCTGAAAAATAAAATTAGTCATCGTGCAAAAGCGATGGAGTTATTTATAAGTGAATTAAAAATTAAGAATAAAAATTAAGAATAAAAATTGAAAATAAAAATTGAAAATAAAAATTGAAAATAAAAAATAAACGACGCGCAAAAAAAAATAAATTTTCTGCGCGTCGTTTATTTAAAAATTAATTTTTTATTTTTATTTTTATTTCTTAATTCTCAAAGTTTCCGTGTATTCACATCCGATGGGCTATCAGTCGCTTTACGCGGAGCTCTCACCACATTAGGTTCCGAAGTTGGCGCAGCTGCCGGTGCAGGAGGTGGCGTAGCATCTACCGGTAAATCTACAGTCGGTGCTTGTTGCGGTGCATTTGCGACAGCACTATCATCATTAATTTTGAAAAGATTTAAGAAATATCTTTCAGAGAAGCCGCAAATAAAAATAATTAAAAGAAACCCGCCGACACCTTCGACAGAAACACCTGATACTTTAGTGATGAGCAGTACGGCAGCTAAACTTGAAATAAGCGCGCCGACTATCGGACGCAATTTGAATTGAACCATACTTTCCCGATATTCTCCAAGTGCCACGTGCGAGCGACGAATTTGCAGTAATCCGCTTAAAAAAGAACCAATGGCACCGATAGCAGCGAAACTTGCAATCGCAATCCACTGCCACGCTTTAGTATGGTAGTGTAATTGCCCTATAAAAGTATCAGAGAAAATTTTAGTTTTTTCATCATCAAAACTGTTGTAATTAATAAACAGCGGCAAACCCACCAACATTAGAATCAAAACCGCAACACCATAATTAATTAGCATACGCAAACGGTCAATTTGCAAACCGTTGCTGATTTGTTTGTCACGCGTTTGAGCGTTGACTTCTTCTTTTACCATATTCATCGCGGCACGTAAACCGCCGAGTGTTTGTCCGTCGCGATTCAATTCGTTTTCTAGAAAAGTCCCCCACATATTTTTTTGATTTTTCAAATCGGCAATCATGCTCGCCGCTTCGGCTTTGGCATAATGCGGCGGAAAAATCCATGGCATATTTTCATCGGCGATATCAAGCAAAGATTTAACATTGAGTGGATCGCAAGAAGGTTGGTCTAAAGCCTGCTGTGCTGTTTGCAATAAATTAATAATGCGCCGCCCAATCACGCGATCAAAATAAGGTGAATTATAAAAATTATTCAGTGCCGAGCGGAAATCGGTTTCTAAATGCAAATAGCGCCATCGTAAATCATCAATGACGTATTGATCGTAGTTAGAACCACTGTAAATTTTATTTTTAGTAGTCAACTCGCGCGTCAACCATTCCGATTTTGCCCATTTATCTTCTTTAAACCAAGGCGATAAATCTTCAGCATAAGCTACAGCAACGGTTTTTTCGATAGCGATATTAGAGTTATCTAATCCCGGAGAAATAAAATTGCCTTGAACATCAATACCGATACCCCTATCATTGGGCTGTGGTGTTTCAGACATTCTAATTTGCGGCGCAGGGCGCACAACAACTGGTGCAGTTGTATTCGGAACCGGCGTTACAGTAGATTGTGTTGCAGGGCGCACAACAGTAGGTGGAAGTGTTGCCGGTATCACCTGTGTTTGTGTTACGTTGGGCGTGTTTGCGCCTTGCGTAGTAATGTCTTGATCATCTGATTTCATTGTACGTATTGCCATTTTTATGTGTAGAAATTAAGATTTTAGCTATCAGCCGTCAGCTATCAGCTTTCAGAAAAATAATTGAAGGCTACAGATAAAGGCTGAAGGCTGAAGACTGATAGCTGATAGCTATTCAACACATAAAACTATGAATAATTTTTTTATCCGACAAAATTTTTAGCAATTTGTTTTCAATTTTTTGATTTTATTAGAGAAAACTTCGGCGAAATTCTAAAACCTTGATATTCGGCGCAAATTGATGCAGAAAAATGTCCTTAAAATTCACTTATTTTTTTTACTTCTCATCGTGATTTAAATTTGAGATTAACCAATATTTGAAGCAGAAGCAACAACTATAAAACGTTAATACTCATATTTTTTTATCAGCTCTATCGAATTCCTGAAACGTTCAAATCATTTTGTCGGAAACAAAAAAACAAAAAAAAATCTATGCTTGGTTTGACAATAAAAAAAACCCTTGTATATTTGCACTGCTTTTTGAAAGCACTTGTTTTTTTCGGTTTTTGGCCCATTGTGTAATGGTAGCACGACAGTTTTTGGTACTGTTTGTCGAGGTTCGAATCCTTGTGGGCCAACTTTAAGAACGTGAATTAAATGCTTTATTGGTTTTATTACCGTTAAAGCATTTTTTATTTTTATTTTTCTATAATTTAGATTAAGTTTGTTTTTAAGAATCGGTGACGGTGTTATATTTTCCAGTCTTGAACATTAAGAAAGCATATTTTTTAACGATAAACTATTGTCCTCTCTAACTGAGTAGTAACCAAAATTTTTTATTATTCATCGTTCATTGCTCGTTACATTACCATACCATGACGCTACAAACCATAGAAAAAAAATCCGGCATTATGGCGGAAGTATTTCAAAAAAATTATTTAGCCTCTCACACACCGGTTGTTTTTAAAGACTTAGCGCACAGTTGGCCCGCTACAAGCAAATGGACTTTCGATTATCTGAAAACGCATTACGGACATTTAATCGTGCCACTCTACGGCAATGATTTTCATAAACCCGGGAAAAATTATATGGTGCCGACCGTAAAAATGCCTTTCGGTGATTATCTCGATTTGATTCAAGCGGGACCTTGCGAATTGCGTATGTTTTTGTACAACATCATGCAGCACGCTCCGGAAATGGCAAACGATGTACACATTCCCACGGTTATGAAAGGTTTTGTAAAAGAATATCCCTTCATGTTTTTCGGCGGACAAGATGCTGTCGTTAATTTGCATTACGATATTGATTGTGCTTCCGTTTTTTTAACGCAATTCTTGACGCGTAAGCGCGTGATTTTATTCGGTCCCGAACAATCAAAACTTTTATATCAGCATCCGTTCACGGTGCAAAGTCATGTCAATGTTTTAAAACCCGATTTTGATAAGTTTCCGGCAGCCCGTTATTTACAAGGTTACGAAACAACCTTAGAACACGGAGAAACGATTTATATTCCGAGTACTTACTGGCATTTCATTCATTACGTTGATGGGGGTTTCGGCATTTCTCTACGTGCTCATGAAAATTTTGCAACAAAAATGCGTGGCGTTTCCAATATTTCGCGCCATTTGGTGGTTGATAAAGGCATGAATGCGTTAATTGGTGCCGATTGGAAAAATTGGAAAGAAAAACAATCTGTCCTTAACGCCGAGAAAGTTTTAAAAAACTTGCGTCTCGAAATTTAAATATATTCTCTGTATTTTATACAAACAGGTAGCGAAGAGAAATTTATTTTTCTTCCATATTTAGTGACTACTCACGTACTATTTATTTTATAAAGAGCCAAAAATTTTCAGAATTAATTTTCGTGTAAATCTTCTTTTAAAAAATTAATTTTGCCTTACACCTACAAACGCCCATTAGTCTTACTTTTCAGAAAATAATAAGATTTAGTTAATATTAAATTCAGCGAAATTTTTCTACTTTTGCGTGACAATTCTCTTACTAACTTTTTATTCAATTAATATAATAATAATGTCGAACACAAATCTACTCTGCGTGTCTGTGTACAGAAAGTGGACTCTCTTTTTATTTTTGGTAGTCGCCGGTTTTTCGCAACTATATGCACAAGGTGTTACGTCTGCAAACATTGTCGGTAAAATTGTTGATGCAAAAGGCGCACCGATTCCCGGTGCGGTTATTATTGCAAAACATGAACCATCGGGTTCGGTTTACAGTGTTGAAACGCGTGAAGACGGTCATTTCAATTTACCGGATGTACGTATTGGCGGACCCTATACCATTAAAGCTGAATTAGTAGGTCTGAAAATGAAAGATGAAAATGCCGGCAAAGAAATCTTTTTAAGTTTGGGTGAAACGTACCGTTTCAATACAAGTTTAATAGAAGAAGCCACAATTCTATCGGAAGTTGTGGTATCAGCCACA
>JAYTNA010000804.1:0-3141 GCA_043748865.1 Saprospiraceae bacterium | reverse complement strand
TAAATTAGATGACAGCTATCATTGTGCGATGAAAACAAAAACGACGGGACTTCCGCCACCGGTTTATACCAATAAAGATGTAAGTTGGGGAAAAGTTTTTGCCTTGGCAATGAGGCAACCCGTTCTCGCCAAAAAATTAGGATTTATTTATGAAGTGACTGTACCGATACCCGTCGGTGTTTTTAAAAACGGTGGTTGGTTGTATATTGATTTAGCGGACACAAGCAATTTTTTTCCGCAAATCATCGCACAACCGGATATTATTAAACGATATGCTGCAAGAATACCGGCGTTATCAACTCAAAGATCTTTATTTGCAGCTGTACAGTTTCCGATTTCCAGTTTACCGGTTGTCGGCAATTACGATCCAATTTTTATTGAAGCGGAAGATTATGATGATGGTTTCGGCAAAATTGTACATTGTATGCAGCCGGTAAGTGCCAATTTATTAGTTGAACCGGAACAATCCTCTACTACGAATGTTCCGTTACAACCGACACGCGATTTCGGTGTGCGTTTGGGTTGGGATGACGAACAACTTTTGATTTGGCAAAATCGTCAAATGACGATTGATCCGGATTTAGGCAGTCGTTTAGATGCACCTATGGGTGTTCTTAATTATCGCGTGGATGTGCGAAAAAACGGTGACGATGATACAAAATGGAACGCGCTCACTAAAGCACAAGGTGATTTGGTTTTGAATGGCATTGATATCGGAAATTTTAAGGACGAATTAGGGGTTGAGGTTGGACCTACTCAATTGGATGGGCAAAGAGACGGCATATTTTGGTTGCCTATGTACTACACACTTTGGACGGGCGCGTCATTGGTTCTGAAAGATGAAAAAGCTGCTAAGCTAGGTGGAACTGATGGCCTTCTGAAAAAAATGATGTTACCGGTGGACGCAGAAAAAATTCCGTTGCGCTACAGTAAAACTTATGATTTCCGCGTGCGTTTTGCGGATACTACCGGTGGCGGTCCGAGTGAAAAAGATGTGCCGATTAATGGTGGGGAATCACCTGTTTCAACTTGTAGATTCAGAAGATTTTTACCGCCGCAAAAATTGCAAATTCCGGATTTGAAAGCCGGCCCACCTATCACGGAAACTAAAACTTCGTGTAAAATTTATCGCCCTTGGTTAGGTTATCCGTCTTTGGTTTACACAGATTTGCCTAATGCTTACGATTTACTTTTGGCTGATTTACCGACTGCGATGATAGAAAAACGAGAAGCCTTTTATTTCGATCCGGATGTGACGACTATACAGATAGATGTTGAAGTGAAAGCACCGGAGATGGATAATTTAGCATCGAAAAGTGGTAAAGAGGCTTACTATCATTTATTTACAACCACACGCAATTTTTCGAATGACATCACGCAACCTTTCGATTTACAAGTCGAGTTTCACGATGCCGATGTTATAAAATTTGGTGATGATGCAGATTTAGGTGACTTGCCTCTAACGACACTCATTTCGCCGTTGATGTTGCCGACTGCACGAGATATTAGAATACGGGTCACACCGGTTTGTAAAGAAGATGCAACTTTAAAGTATTTCGGTACGCAAGAAGCACGCGTAGGAAATGCTGTTTCGCTTTACACGCGTGCAGAATCGAAAGATGAACGCAATTTGTTTATCGCTTCAAGTCCTGCGCGTCAGTTTCAATCCATTTTTTTACAACCCGATCCGCCACCGACTTTAAATTTGGCAGCGTTAATGACACTGAGCGGACAATCGTTTGAAACACCCGCTAATCTTGTTCAACGTTTTGCAGATCAATTGGAATTGAATAATTCCGGTATGACTTTGTTCGGAAAATCCGGACAACGCGTTGTGTTCGGTTGCTCGAAAGGTGTCAGGCATACACTTTCACCGGAAAATGGCAGCATTACTTTTTCATCAAAAGCTGATTTGATACATCTTTGGATACCGACAATTATGCTCGAAATAAAAAGAGATTGGTCTTGGGATGGTTTAGATTATAAAAGTTTTACGATAAAAAGAGCCGGTGTAATCGTCGGTGAAATTGATACAGCGAATACACTCAGCATCACGGCAATAAAAGATGCTGACAGAACGCATACGCGCATCGTTTTTTTCGACGCAGTTGACCCGAAAGATTATATCGGTCCGTTTCCTAAGCCTCAACAACTAAATTATACCATTGAACCGAATTTTAAAACGGCACCCGGTCAACAAGATGTCGTTAAAAACTTGCAAATGATTGTACCGGTCGCAGTTCCGCCGGCACAAGTGCCGAAAGTTGTTTCCGCCGGGCTTGCACTTAGTCCATTCACACATACCGACAATTATTCCGAAACCGGAAACAGAAATAAAGTTTTATGGATTGAATTTGAAGAACCGTTAAAAAATCCGGACGATGATTATTTCGCATTCGTAAAAGCCTATGCACCCGATCCGATTCTGATAACCGGTTACATACCTGTTCCCGATCCGAAAGAGAACGTGCCGTTTATCCCGGCTGAACTTATTCGCGTCATCACAACCGGACAATCGGATGATAAAGCCGGTTTAAATGCATGGCAAAGATTAATTCCGTGTAAAGATGTATCGCCGCGTCATTTTATTTTACCCTTACCGCCCGGCTTACATGCCGACTCAAGCGAACTTTTCGGATTTTTTGTTTACGAATTTTGTGTCGGTCACGCACGCACTTGGTCAACCGCACAAGGACGTTTCGGGCGACCGATACGTTTAACCGGTGTTCAACATCCCGCACCGCTTTTGACTTGCACTGTTGAAAGAACCGATACTGCCACGATTATGACTGCCCCATATGCCGCTCCCGTTTACAACGGTCAATCTCTTTTGCGCAGCGTACCGCAAACAGAAATTTGGGGCGTTATTTACGTACAAGTCATACAAGCAGATGGTATTGCATTCCGAAATATATTATTAAGCGAAAAGCGGATGATTCCACTTCAGGAAGATTCGCAGTTCGGTTTGGCATACATTAAGAGCAAACAAATCCTCGATTTATATGGTGCTTGCGGTTGGTCACAAACCGAAATACTACAATTGTTGGATAATATGGGCTTACCGCCGGAATCGCCATTAAGTATTTTAGCGATAGAATTATTTAAAAACCACGAACCCGTCACACAACCTGTTGGTCAAGA
>JAYTNA010000803.1:0-3500 GCA_043748865.1 Saprospiraceae bacterium | reverse complement strand
GGCATGAAGCGCATTCTTTCTTGTTTCGAACTGTCGGTCAGCAAAGGGATAATGCCGGCATTGAGCAACGACGATTTGCCGTAACCCGATTTGCCGAATAAAACGACAATTTTTTCGAGCTGAATGAGATTGTACAGTTTATCTCTGTCCTCGTTTCTGCCGAAGAAAATGTGTGCATCACTGGTTTTATAAGGCTGCACACCCGGATAGCGGTATTTTTTATCAGCCATTGGGGAGAATTTTTGAAAAATCTAAAATGGTATCTTTTATTTGATTGTGTGTTATTTCGAGATCTTTTTCGCTTGACAATTTTTTCGTTAAGTTTTTTTTGTATTGTGCATATCGGGATTTTATCATTATTAGCGTATCGGCGTGGAGACGTTGCAGTGCAACGTCTCTACAAATACTTGCGTTCAAAACTTGCAAAGCCAATTGCGTTTGATTGTCGCTGATATATCTTTCTACGCGCCGGTAGGGCGACAACTCCGGAAATTCGTTGTGTTGTTCGGCGGCGTAAATCGTGTAACGTTGGTGCAATTCATTAAAAAATTCATTCGTGATGCCGAAATAATTGACATTGAATTGTTTTTTGAAAAACGATTCCGTTTCATCGTCTTTGAAATTCGGTTTTAAAGTATAGTTTTTATTTCTGTCGTCAAACTGATTTTCTTTCATATTCAGATAGCGAAACAAAAGTTGCGTGTACCATTTTTCGAGGCGCGTACCGAGAAAAATATAGGTTTCCGCTTCATGTAAAACGGTGCGCACGATTTCAGGTACGTTTTCATCGTTCAACAATTTTTTTAGATGGTCGAACAAATCTTCGTAATCCAATACGAGCGATTCGTAATGGTCAATGCTGCCGAAAAGATTATAGATGAGCGGAAAATCCGGTGTCGGCTCAACTATTTCTTTACTTTTTTTATTCGGTCGCCAAGTAAAATAATCGAATTGCGGTTCTATGTAATTGTCTCGAAAAGCTTTTTCCAAACTTTTATCCGGATTAACGTTGACAATCATGCGAAAAGGAATTTCCGTAATTTTTTGCAACAAAGCGGCATCCGGTTGTAAATTTTTATAAAAATCTGCCGTATTTCTTTGCGCTTGACTTTTCGCACTTGGTTTTGTAAAAAGAAAAAAGCCATCTTGCGGATAGAAATAATCAATACCGTTTTGTCCGACTGCCATCAATTTTTTGTGTAAATCGAGATAAATCGTCGCTTCGGTGTGCGGTAAAAAATCTTGTCCGATAAAAAGTACAGCGCGTTGATCTGCGATGTCGCGAAGCATATCGTCCCAATTAAGATTGTCCATTTGTTTATTTTTTTGGAAAATTATTTTTTGCTACATAAAAGTAAAAATATATTTTTAAAAGCATCCAATTATCTTAAAATATTTTTTAAAAATGTTTTTTTATTTTTTACCGCACATAAAAAAAAGCAGCCCCGTTACCGGAGCCACTTCGTATGTTGGTTTTGTTTTAATCTCGTTGGTTGGTTAGTTGGTTAGTTAGTTGGTTAGTCAAAAAATGTAAACTAATTGACTAACCTACTGACTGACCAATCGACTAACTGACTAAAATTATTTTTTCTGTTTCAAAGTCTGTACCAGTGAAAATTGAAATAATCGGTTATGTTTTGAGGCGCCAAGTGAACAATTTCATTGGCACAAACTGTTGTCGAAAAAGTACAACTCGCATCCGTTGTTGCTACTGTGCCCAAAGATGTTTGTCCGGAAGCGGCAAAACTCAACGGCAGCATTAGAAATAAGAGAATTCTTTTGAAAAAAAGCATGGCTCTCAAAGTATAAATATTTATTTTATTTTCTTCCGCCGATAAAATATCTGCGCAAGTATGAATGATAGTACATAAATATTGCCAATTTTTTTTTCGACCCGAATCAAAACTTTTTTTTACGGTAAATTTGTTGCAGCAATATAAATTTTTGTTTTTCTCAGTGTTTAGGGATAAAAAGAAAATAAGTCTACCGGCAGAATTTATTTCTTTCTCATTCCTAATGATAAAATATTAGAAGTTTGAAGTAATTTTGTAGGAGAAAAAAATTGGCAAAAATTATTATTAATTATTAATTTCAAATGAAATGCGACAGTTAAACAGTATCAAAAACATTTTAATTTTGGGTAGCGGTACGCTTGGTTTACGTATCGGTTTGCGTTGTGCAATGGATGGTTACAATGTAAAAATGTACGACAGGACAGATGAAATATTAGAAAAATCACGAGCTATCCAACAAAAATTACTCAATAGTTATATTAAAAAAGGTGCGTTCGTTGGAGATGCGACTCAAGTGATGGCACGTATTACTTCAACAACAGATCCGAAAGAAGCAGTTATAGGAGTAGATTTAGTAAGTGAATCTGTTACTGAAAATTTAGATTTAAAAATCGGTGTCTATAAATTATTCGCGCCGCTTTTTCCTAAACACGCCATCATCACTACCAATACTTCTTACCTTTTGCCGTCGCAATTAGTGGAAGCTTCCGGAGCCGGTGAACGTTTCTGTGCTTTACATTTTCACGATGTTTTCACGATGAATGTCGTTGACGTGATGCCGCATCCTGAAACTGCGCCTTGGTTAACTTCTTTGTTGATGGATTTCGGAAAAACGATTCATCAAATTCCGGTTCATGTCGGGGTCGAAAATCATGGTTATATTTTTAATCAAATGCTACTCTCTTTAATCGGTGCTGCCGGCGATTTGTTGTCGCGTAAAGTGGCAACGATTCAAGATATTGATAAATCGTGGATGGGTAATACAAAAATGGGCATGGGACCGTTCGGTATGTTGGATCAAATCGGATTAGAAACTGCTTGGCATATTACAAGCAGTCTTAGCGATAAAAAAAGTCAAAGGTTCGCCGCCATTCTCAAAGAAAAAGTTGATGCCGGCAAATTAGGAATAAAAACCGGCAGCGGTTTTTACGATTATCCGAATCCGGAATATTTATTCTTTTAGTCGGTTAGTCAGTTAGTCGGTTAGTCGGTTAGTCTTTTATGACACAGCCGACTAAAATACTAAAAGACTAACCGACTAACCGACTAACCGACTTGAAAATCTAACTTGAAAAAACATCTCCCTTTCCAATTATTTACGGTAGCCTTTATTTGCGCTATGTTTTTTCCGCGAACAATTCCCGAAGGAATGTTTTTCGACGGACTTTTTTATGCCAATATCGCGCGCGATATGGTTTATGGGAGCGGTACGTTTTGGCATCCGCATTTTTTTGTTACTTTTTGGGGAGAACATATCGGCAATACCACAGATTTTTACGGGCATCCGAGTTTAGCGATGTGGTTATTGTCTTGGTGGTACGTAGTTTTCGGCGATCATTGGTTTGTTGAAAAAGCGTTTTGTATTTTTATTTGGTTAGTAACTGTCTTTCTCGTAAAAAAAATATATCAACAATCAATTAGAAGCCTTCAGCCGTCAGTAATTGAAAATCAACTTTCAACTTTCAACTTTCAACTTTCAACTTTCAA